>JAVEWL010000049.1:0-15498 GCA_034004565.1 FCB group bacterium
CCAAACGGCAGCGACGCTAACGACCAGCACGCCACCCCAAAACAAAACACGCTTGCGACTCACGTTCATCATCTTCCCCCATCCTGAGCGCGGGCCAGCATCAGACTCCGGCTCAGATTCTCGCCGTTTTCATCATGCGCATACAACTTCTTCCGCATAGCTTCAGGCCCGCCTCATTACAAGAAAGGCCTTCGGAGCTCGGCAAGGCAACCTCACCACCAAGGCTCGAAGGCCACAAAGAACTACAAGAGAAGAGCAACCACGAATAAGACGAATGACACTAATCAGATCTGGAGTTGCCCGCGGCGTAGAGGCTGACACCCGGCTCCTTCAACTCCCATTCGCCCCATGACTCCCATACTTCCCATGGGACCCATAAGACCTATAGGACCCATGCGAGTTATGAGAGTCATGGGAAGGATGGGAGGAATGAAAAGCAAACATTAGCTCCGACGCCGCCGGAGAGCGGCCGAAATCCGGGTTGAAACATTTCGGTGGGTGGTTTAGCCTACTTGGCGGCAGTTGTTGAAGCCATGGGGACCAACTCGTCCGCCAAGGCGGATGATGGAGGAGTTTGGATCATGCCGAAGATTGCGTTGATCGGTGCGGGCAGCATCGTGTTCTGCAAGACCTTGATGATGGACATCCTGGCGACGCCGGCCCTGAAGAACAGCGAGTTTCGGTTGATGAGCCGTACGCTGCCGAAGCTGGAACGGGTGAAGAACTTTGCGGACCGGGTAATCAAGGACAATGGCCTTAAGGCCAACGTCTCGATTACCACCGATCGGCGCGAGGCGCTTAAGGATGCCGACTACGTCATCTCGATGCTGCAAATCGGCGGCGTGGACGCGTTCCAGAAGGACTACGAGATCCCGCTGAAGCACGGGGTGGATCAGTGCATCGGCGACACGATGGGGCCCGGCGGCGTGTTCCGCGCGTTGCGGACCATCCCCGTGATGATGGACATGGCGCGGGACATGCGCGAGCTGTGCCCGAACGCCTACCTTCTGAATTACGTAAACCCGATGGCGATGATCTGCTGGTCGCTGGGCAAGGCGGAAGGCATCAAGTTCATCGGCCTCTGCCACGGCGTGCAGACCACGCTCGACCTTATCTCGCGCTACGTGAACGTGCCCAAGGACGAGATTGACGCGCTGGTCGGCGGCATCAACCACATGGGCTGGTTCCTCAGCCTCAAGCACAAGGGCGAGGACCTTTATCCACTCTTCAAGGCCAACTGCGAGAAGCCCGAGTACTACATCAACGAAAAGGTCCGCATCGAGGTCATGCGTCAGTTCGGCTATTTCATGACCGAGAGCACCGGCCATCTGTCCGAATACATCCCCTGGTTCCGCCAGTCGAAACACGCGCTCGAGACCTATTGTGACGAGCCGTCCTTCGGTGGCGAGACGGGCGCGTACTACAAGTGGTGCCGCCTCATTGCCGACACCATCGAGAACACCGACATGCTCGCCGCCGAATCGACGGACATCTCCAAGCGCAGCGTCGAGTACTGCTCGTATATCCTCGAAGCGATTGAAACGGGCAAGCCCTTCAAGCTGCAGGGCAACGTCCGCAACGACGGCTACATCACGAATCTGCCCAACGGCTGCTGCGTCGAAGTTCCGTGCTTCGTCGACGCGCTGGGCATTCACCCGACCGTCATCGGCGACCTGCCCATCCAGCTCGCCGCGCTGAACCAGAGCAACGTCAGCGTGCAGGGCCTCGCGGTCGAAGCGGCGCTCACGGGCGACCCGGAACTCGTCGTCGCCGCGTGCGCGATGGACCCGCTCACCTCCACGCGCCTCACGCTCGCCCAGACCCGCGCCCTCGCCATCGAGATGATGGAAGCCGAGCGCCAGTGGCTGCCGCAATTCGCCGGCAAGTCCATCAAGCCGACCCCGGTCATCTCGACGCCTCCCGGCACGATGCACGTCGACGTGCCGCTCGACCCCGCGCTGGCGGTGGTCCACCGCTTCGGCCAACTCGCGGAAAAGGCCATGGCGTGAACTCAAAGCATTAGCCCCAAACACCCCCAAGTCCGGCTGAGCCAGCACTTGGGGGTGTTTTGCTTTTGGCATCGGAAAGCACGGAAAGATGAAGTGGGATTCCGGGTCTCGGAACCCTACTTCATCGCGCCCTGGCCGACTTTGGCGAGGTATTTCTCGGGGTCTTTGACGAACTCGTCTTTGCAGAAGGTCGAGCAGAAGCCGTAGGTCTTTCCTTTGTGCTCAGCGGTGGCCGCCAAGGGGTGGTTTTCGACGCTCATTCCGCAATAGGGGTCCACCTTGAGGGCCAGTTGGTCCGCGCTCACCTTGGGCGCTTCCGCTGGCGCCGGGATGCCGTGCTTGTCTTCCGAACATCCCACCGCTGCAAGCGCCAGCAGCAACGCGCATGCGAATCTCATCGTGTGTCCTCCGTTTGCAGCAGCCATACTTCCGCCACCCGGCAACCGCGGCGTTTATCGGGACGGCGCAGATCCCGCCCCTCGTCCGTGGCCCCCTACTCGCCCATAACCTTTACGATCACCCGCTTTCGCCGCTGGCCGTCGAACTCGGCGTAATACACCTGTTGCCACGGCCCCAGATCCAGCTTGCCGGCCGTGATCGGCACGATAACCTCGTGGTGCACGATCAGGCTCTTGAGGTGCGAATCGCCGTTGTCCTCACCGGTGTTGTGGTGGCGGTAGTCCGCGCGGAACGGGGCGAGCTTCTCGAGCCACTCGTCGATGTCCTGGATCAACCCCGATTCCGCGTCGTTCACGTAGACCCCGGCGGTGATGTGCATCGCGCTCACGAGAACCATGCCTTCCTTCACCCCGCTCTTGCGCACGATGTCTTCCACGGTGCCGGTGATGTTGATGTATTCACGGTGCTTCTTCGTCTGGAACCACAGATACTCGGTCGCGAACTTCATTGCGTCTCCTCCCTCCCTGCAATCCGCACTTCGGTCTTCACCGACAACGGCACGGCGGTCTTCTTCTTGTCGCTCCCGCCGGCGTCGTACGCCACGTGGCCGTATGCCTGCTGATTCAGCGTCGCCTCGGCATACCACCCGGTATCCCGCCACAATGTGATCGTCCCGGCTTGCCCGCCCGTCAACGAGTAACTCGTGGTGCCCGTTCCGGGCGGGTTGGCGATCGGCTTCGTGTCCGTTGTTACTTCAGCCTTTTCCTCGATGGCAACACGGTCGGGCGCCGCTTCCTTGAGCGTATACGTGCTCTTGATCACGAACGGGAAACCCTTCGTGGCCGTCAGCGTGCGGACCCAGGACTCCCCCACCGCCACGGGCTTCGGCGGATAGACGGCCAGCACGCGCTGCATAATCTCTCGCATGGCCTGGTCACCGTACTGCTCGCGAACACTCTGCTCGGTCAGCGCGCGCTCCTCCTCGCTGGACGGTTCCAGCACCTTCGTCAGTTGCGCCACGGCGTCGCCCGTGCCCGACACCTCCAGCACCTCCCCCGCGCTCGTCGTGCGCAGGCGAAAACGCTGTCCCTTGAGCGCTTCAAGCAATCTCGCGCGTGCCGCGGCATCGGCGTTGACGGCCGGAGTCATCGGCTCGTCGCCCACGACCTCGCCCTTCATGTCGCGATGAATGGCGGCCTCCTCCCAGGTAACCGTGGCGTTGATCGCCCCGTCGGCGTCGATGCTGTCCACGGCAATGGCGTAACGGTATTCGACCTCCTGCTTTATCCGCCGCTGCTGGCCCAGGACCGTCTGCGAAATCTCCTGGTTTGTCACCACCCTCAGCGGCAGCACGTCTCCCGCCTTCACCTGAAGCTGAATCGGCACCGTCTCCTGGGCCCCGGCGACGAGCGCCGCCAGGCAAGTGAAAAGCACAATGGTCCCACGCATGAACAGGGTCTCCGTGAATGCGGCAAAAAGCACAGTGGTAGCGACACGCTACCATAAAGCATCGGCATGGATAAACCCGAACGCGGCCCGTTCGTGGTACTCTTATTATGGTCCCACGGCCTCCGGGCCGTCCCTTTTGACACCACGCTGTCCCTGCCGCTTCCCATCCTCGTAAGGCGGCGGGCCTTTCGCAGGAGATCACGCCATGGCCTATTCGTTTCGAGGACGCCGCGGAGGCGGAGGCGGCTCCCTCAAGATACGCCTTTTCATCGCCCTGATTGTCGCGGGAGGAGCCCTCCTGAGCTACTACGGCACCCGGGAATACAATCCCATCACCGATGAGGTTCAGCACGTCGACCTTTCCGTGGACCAGGAAATCGCGCTGGGCCTGCAGGCCGCGCCGGAAATGGCCGCGCAATACGGGGGCCAAGCGCCCGATCCGCAGGCTCAGGCCCGGGTCGACCGCGTCGGACAGCGCCTGCTGGAACGCTCGACCGCCAAGGATTCGCCGTATCGGTTCGAGTTCCACGTGCTGGCGGACGAGAATACGATTAACGCCTTTGCCCTTCCCGGCGGACAAGTCTTTATTACGAACGCCCTCCTGAAGCAACTGGAAACCGAGGGACAGCTCGCCGGCGTCCTCGGGCACGAGATGGGACATGTGGTGGCGCGCCACGGCGCGCAACATCTCGCCAAAGCAAAATTGACGCAAGGCCTGACCGGCGCGGCCGTTATCGCCACGTACGACCCCAATAACCCGCGTTCCGCAAACACGGCCGCCGTGGCCGCCATGATTGGCCAATTGGTCAATTTGCGTTACGGGCGCGAGGATGAACTGGAGTCCGATCGCCTGGGCGTCCGGTTCACCTCCGAAGCCGGCTATAACCCGAGCGCGATGATACGCGTCATGGAAATCCTCGCAAAGGCCGGCGAAAGAAGAGGAGGACAACCCGAGTTCTTCAGCACGCACCCGAACCCCGACCGCCGAGTCGAACGCATTCAGGCGGCCATTTCGGAACGCTTTCCACAGGGTATTCCGTCCGAACTGGAGAATTAACCCTTGAACAAACTCAGTTCTCTGGTATAATGCGAATAGACTATTCAAAAGTCGATTGACAGTTCAGACCTCACGTCATCGTTCCGCTAACTACGATTGCACCTCTGAATTCCGCCTCAGCCCAGACGCGCTCACCCGCTTATTGCGCACAGGCGGTCCCTGTAAAAACTTAGGAGAAGCATCATGATTGGATGGATTCTGCTTCTATTGTTGATTGTGCTATTACTTGGCGCGGTTCCCGCCTGGCCCCACAGCCGTTCCTGGGGCTATTTCCCAAGCGGCGTGCTTGGGCTCCTTGTAATCGTGCTGATTGTGCTGCTGCTGTTGGGCTATTTCCCGGCCTGACGAAGTGCGCTAATCACCCACAGAATCTCCAAAGGAGGGGCTAACGCCCCTCCTTTTCTTTTCGCACGCGGAAATAATGGTGTTTCGGCAAGTCGCGATAACGTCGAAAGCGCAAAGAGGGTGCCGCACCCTCTTTGCGCTTTTCTAAACGGTGTATTCCGTCGCGCGGCTACTTTAATTCGGCAAGGTTGTCCAGCACCTTGGCCACGGCCTTCGCGATGTCCTTCATATCCTTCTTGCCGCCCAGCAGCACGCTTTGGTGAACCGACACGCCGACGACGTCGTGTGCCCTCGCGGCCACGGGCAGGTTGAACCGCTTCGGGTCGATGGCCGCCCAGTATTCCTTGCTCAGGTTGTGGCGCGGCTTCGTGTGCGGCTTGTAAAGATGGCAGTTGTTCAGCGGCTCATACGGCGGCTCGAACTCCGCGTACCCCGGCACATGCAGTTCCGCATTCAAGGCGCGGCAGATGTCCGCGTTCGTGCGGCCGTTCAGGTGTTCCTCGTCGATCCAGAACGCGTAGTTGAAATAGCTCTGCTGCGTAACCTGCTTGCGCCGGCGCATCACGTGGACGCCCGGAATCGCCGCCAGCAGCGAACTCAGGTACTGGGCGTTCTCGTCGCGCTTCTTGACCTGTTTGTCCAGCCGGCGCAGTCCGCCGGCGAGAATCACCGCCTGCCATTCGGTCAGGCGATAATTGCCCGACTGGATTGCGTTTGCCGGGTCGTCCGTATAGCCGCGGCCGCAGTTGCGCAACGAATACAAGCGCTCGAACAGCTTGCGATTGTTGCAGGTGTTGAAGCCGCCTTCGCCGCTCGATATGACCTTGCTCTCCTGGAAGCTGAAGCTCGCCACGTCACCCAGCGACCCGGCCGCCTTGCCCTTCCAGAAAGACCCGTGCTGGTGGGCGCAGTCTTCAATCAGGAAGAGGTTGTGCTTCTTGCAGAGTTGCCGCGCGCGGTCCATATCCGGCATGCACCCGTATAGATGCACCACGATCAGCGCCTTCGTTTTTTTCGTGATAGCCGCTTCCGCTTTGTCGAGGTCGATGCACCACGTATCGGGCTCGACGTCGATGAGGATGGGAATGGCGTTCACGTCGAGGCAGGCCGCGGCGGTGGCCTGCCAGGTCATGCCGGGTACCAGCACCTCGTCGTACGCCCCGATGCCCAGCGCCTCGAGGGCAATCTGGATGCCCACCGTGCCGTTCGCGCAGCACAGGCCGAACTTGGCCCCCAGGTACTTCGTGAAGTCTTCCGCGAATTTCCATTCCACGGGACCGTCGAAAGACCAACGATTACTTTCGGTCACTTCCTTGATCAGTTTCACATCTTGCGCGTCGTGCACCGGCCACTGGGGCCACTTCTCCGATTTATCCCGCACGGGCGCTCCACCGTTCAACGCCAGCACCTTAGGCTTCGCAGCCGCTTTCGCTCCGCCCATTTTCTTCGACGCAACAATGGCCATCTTTCCACCCTCTTTGGTCGTCGCCGCAACAGAACCCCAAATACCGCTAAACTCTAGCAAACGGACTGAGCCCCTTCAATGCCACAAGCACACAAAGAACGCGTCCGCCCGACAATAGACTTCCGCCCGCGCCGGGAGGTTTTCGGCAACGTCCTCTACACCGCCCGCCGCGCGATCTCGCCGAGCCCTTCGATATCCCCGAACTGCTCCTTGCAGAACTGCCGGTACGGTCCCTTGACCTGGATGAGATCCTGGTGAGACCCCTGCTGCGCAATGCGGCCTTCTTCCAGCACCAGCACGGTATCGCAATCCACGATCGTCGAAAGACGGTGCGCAATGACAAAAGTCGTGCGCCCGTGCATGAGCTTTCGCAGCGCGTCCTGAATAATCAGTTCCGCGCCCGAATCCAGGTTGGACGTGGCCTCGTCCAGGATGAGAATCCGCGGGTCCCTCAGGAATGCCCGCGCGATGCTCACCCGCTGCTTCTGTCCTCCGCTCAGTTTTACGCCACGCTCGCCGATAAGCGCGTCGTAGCCCTGCGGCAGCGCCTCGATGAACTCCTCGATGTGCGCCATCCGGGCCGCGCGGCGCATCTCGTCTTCGGTGGCGTTGTAGCGGCCGTAGAGGATGTTTTCCCGGATGGTGCCGCTGAACAGAATCGATTCCTGCTGCACGATGCCGATGTGCTCGCGCAACGATTTCAGCGTCAATTCGCGGACGTCGCGCCCGTCAATCCGCACCGAACCTTCCCAAGCGTCGTAAAAGCGCGGCAACAGGCTGATGAGCGTGCTCTTGCCCGCGCCGCTGCGTCCGACCAGCGCCACCGCCTGCCCCGGCTCGACGTGCAGCGATATGCCTTTCAATACCTCGCGGTCCGCGCTGTAGCCGAAGCGCACCTCGCGAAACTCGACCCGGCCTTCGCAACCAACCAGCGGAACGGCGTCCGGCGCGTCCACGATCTCCGGCTTCGTGTCGAACAGCTCGAATACGCGGTCCATCGCCGCGAGCTTCTCTTGCAGCATGGCCGAATAATCCGCCAAGCGCCGTGTCGGCAGGTAGATGTGTCCGAGGTACCCGTAGAACGAGATGAACTCCCCCGGCGTCATCGCGCCGTGCAGGACCCGATACCCGCCGTAGAACACCACCAGCACCGGCCCGAAGTTTTGCAGGAATTCCGCCGTGGATGACAGCGCGTTCTTGAGCCTGGCGCGCTCGATGATGTGGTTGAAGTACTGCCGGTGCCGGCGGAAGAACCGCAGTTCCTCCGTCTTCTCGCGCGCGAACGACATGACCACCTGCAAACCCGAAATCTTCTCCGTCACCTCGCCGGACATTTCCTCGAGCTGGCGCTGCACGCCCAGGCTGACTCGCCGCACGCGGGGATTCATCACGCGGAACACCAGTCCGTACAGCGGCATTGTAAACAGGCTCGCCGCCGCGAGGTGCCAGTCCATGGCGAACAGCAACATCGCCGTTCCCGCCAGGAACAACATGTCCATCGACACCGAAATGATACCGTCCTGCACGATGCCTTCCGACTGGCTGAGATCGGCAATCAAACGCGACGTGGTCGCCCCGCTGCGCCGGTTCGCGTGGAAACGCAGGCTGAGCCGCTGCACGTGGCGATAAAGGTCGCGGCGGATGTCGAATATGGTGCGCGTACCGGCCAGGTCCGCCCAGTAGGAACGGTAATACGTTGCTCCGGCACGTACCACGAACGATAACGTCAACACCGCCAGAACCCAGAGCAGCCGCCGCCACTGTTCGTCCTGCGTCAGCCTCTCGGCCGGAAACGCCGACGGACGAACATTCGTGTTCACGAGCAGGATGTGGTCGAAGACATACCCCATCGCCCAGGGGAGCAGCAGCGCGAGGCCGAATTTGAGCAGTCCCGCGAATACCGCGCCCGCGATGAGCCAGCGATAAGGTCTTGTATAGGGAAGGAATCTTCTCAGGGTCGGTGACATGGCGTTGCTTTGCGATTGAGTCCGCGTCCGAAAACGGAAAACGAACGGTCACTTTAACAGGGCATACACAAGATCGTCAATGACTTCCCCGTTTTTCACGCAGCATTTTCGCAACCGACCCTCGAGAATGTAGCCCGCCTTCTCCAGCACGCGGACCGACGCGGGGTTCCACTGGAGCACCTCGGCCTGCAGCCGGGCAATCTCGAAGTGGTCGAATGCATACCCGCTGACCAGCCGGAGCGCCTCCGTGGCGATGCCTCGCCCCCAATACGCCTCGCCCAGCCAGTAGCCGATTACAGCCGTTCTCCGGCGAATGCCCATGCCCACCTCGAAGCCAATCCCGCCCACCGCACAGCCATCTATCTCGATGGCGAATTGCGTGCTGCGCCGCGGCTCGTCCTGGCACAGTCCGATCCAACGCCGGGCGTGGCCGTCCGTATAGGGGTGCGGAAAGGCGTCGGTAAGGTTGATCCAGATGTTCCAGTTGTCCGCATGAGTCACCAGCGACGCCTCGTCTCCGTGGCGCCACGGCCGCAACACGAATTCTGAACCCATGAGATCCATCGGCACGCGTCCCTCGCGTAACCCCATAAAGCACCCGAAAACCATGCCCCAAACCGCCCGTCGCACGCAAGCGGAAGGAGAGAGAACGATTCTGAATGTCGAATGATGAATTCTGAATGAAGAAAGACCCCGGCGATCTTGTGGCACCCCCAAGCCGGCTTCATGGCTTGGGGGTGTGGGCGAGCAAAGGACTGCAAGGACCACAACGACAGCAAGGACAACCAGCCCCCCTGCCCCAACTTGACTCCGCACGCGCATCGGTGCCAATCTGCTGATGGGTTGGCGATGCCGAAGTTCCGGATCAGCACCGCCCCGTCCCGCCCGCTCTTGTCCGAAACGGTGAAGGAGTCTTGATGGACACGCTTGCCCGGACTATCGCGCACTGGGTTGCGCAAGTGAGTTTCGGCGATCTGCCCCACTACACCCTGCACGAAGCGAAGCGCCGCGTGCTGGATTCCATCGGTTGCGCGCTTGGCGCATACCGCAGCGCCCCGGCCACCATCGCCCGCGAGGTCGCGTTATCCGCGTCCGATTCCGGCGGCGCCCAGGTCTGGGGCACGCACCATCGCAGCCGCCCCGAACTGGCCGCCTTCGCCAACGGCGCCATGGTTCGTTACCTCGACTACAACGACACCTACCTCAGCCTCGAACCGGCCCATCCCTCCGACAACATCCCCGCCGCGGCCGCCGTGGCCCAGGCCGCGGGGTTGCGCGGCGCCGACCTGATTCTGGCTTCCGTCATCGGCTACGAGATTCAATGCCGCCAATGCGACGCGGCAAGCCTGCGCGCCCAAGGCTGGGACCACGTCTTCTACGGCGCGTTGAGCACCGCCGCGCTCGCCGGGAAGCTGTGGGATCTCAACGAGGAGCAAATCGAACACGCGCTCGGCCTGGCCGGCGTCTGCAACATCGCCACGCGCCAGACGCGCACCGGCCAGATCTCGATGTGGAAAGCCTGCGCGTTCTCGAACGCGGCCCGCAACGGGATTTTCGCCGCCGATCTCGCACGACGCGGCATGACCGGCCCCCACGAAATCTACGAAGGCCCCAAGGGCATCTTCCACCAGCTTACCGGCCCCTTCTCGCTCCAGTTGGGCGCGGACGATTTCATGATCGACCGCACCTACATCAAGTACTGGCCGGCCGAGTACCACGCGCAATCCGCCATCGACGCCATGCTGCAATTGCGCCCCGAGATCGCCGGAAGAGCGGTGAGAAGTATCCTCATTGAAAGCTTCGAGGCCGCCGTCAGCATTATCGGCTCCGAGCCGGAGAAGTGGCGCCCCACCTCGCGCGAGACCGCCGACCACAGTCTCCCGTATTGCGTGGCCGTGGCCCTGCTTGACGGCGACGTGACGCTCGAATCCTTCGCCGAGGCCCGCCTGGCGGACCCGCGCATCCTCGAACTGCTGGACAAGACCAGCATCGTGGAGGATTCCGATCTCAACGACGGTTACCCGGAAGGCATCCCCAACCGCCTCACCGTCACGCTCGAAGACGGCACTACCCTCGAGAAACGCGTGGACTTCCCGCGCGGACACGCCCGCAACCCCATGAGCGACGACGAGGTGGCCGTAAAGTTCCGGCGCCTGGCCGAGGGCGTCGTGACCGATGCCACGGCCCGGGAAATCATCGACCGCTGCATGACCCTCGAGCAACAGAAGGACCTGGCGCCCCTGTTCGAGTTCGAGGTGCTCGCGTGAACCCCGCGCGCGCCCGCCGCCTGCGCGACGCCCTCGCGCGCGGCACGCTGGCCCTGCCCGGCGCCACGAACGCCCTCAGCGCGCGCCTCATCGAGCGCGAAGGGTTTGAGGCGGTGTACGTCTCCGGCGCCGTGTTGTCCAACAGCGTCGGCGGCGTGCCGGACGTCGGCCTTATGACCCTGACCGAACTCGAGGCCCACTGCGCCCACATTGCACGCGCCACGACGTTGCCGATCGTTGCCGACGCCGACACCGGCTTCGGAGGTCCGGAGAACGCCGCCCGTACGGTGCGCCTGCTCGAAGCCGCCGGCGTGAGCGGCGTTCACATCGAAGACCAGGCGTTCCCGAAACGCTGCGGGCATCTGGAAGGCAAGCGCCTGGTGTCGCAGGAGGAATTCCGCGAAGTCATTGCCGCGGCGGCCGAGGCCAAGTCAAGCCCCGATTTCATTCTGATTGCGCGGACCGACGCGCGGGGCGTCAACGGCTACGACGACGCCGTCCGGCGCGCCCACGCCTACCTCGCCGCGGGCGCCGACGGAATCTTTCCCGAGGCGCTGGCCGACGCGGAAGAGTTGCGCCGCTTCGCCAAGGACGTCCCGGCATTGCTGTTGGCCAACATGACCGAGTTTGGCAAGACGCCGTACCTCACGATCGAACAGTTCGCCGAACTGGGCTACCGCCTTGTGATTTTCCCCGTAACCTTGCAACGAATCGCCACAAAGGCGATGGAGGAAGCCTTGCGCGTCCTTCGCCGCGAGGGCACGCAACGGTCCCTCATCGACCGGATGCAAACCCGCGCGGACCTGTACGATCTTCTCGACTACCGTCCGGAACACTAAGCACACAGTCGAACCTGCCGACGCGGGAATGCGGCCCGATCACGCTTGGGTTATACCTAACAACGCGGATCAGGGGCGCAACGCTCCGGCGCGGCCGGGTCCATTCACGGAGGGAGCTACCGATGAGCGTGGAGCAGATGTACAGCCCGGGCCTGGAAGGCGTCATTGCCGGCGAAACCGAGGTCGCCTGCGTCGATCAGGGAAAACTACTCTACCGCGGGTATCCCATAGCGGACCTGGCCGAACACGCCACCTTCGAAGAAGTGGCCCACTTGCTGCTTTACGGCGAACTCCCCGACCAGATGCAACTCCACGTCATCCAGGCCGCATTCGAGACCTATCAACCGCTGGCGCATCCCGTCGTCGAAGCGCTTCGCCTTATTCCCGACCGCGTGCCCCTGATGGACGTTCTCCGCAGCACGGTATCCATGGCTGGACACTTCGATCCCGTCCCGGGCGACGAACCGCAGCACCTACGCCAGCGCGCCGTCTGGCTCACGGCGCAGGTCGCGGGAATCATCGCCGCGCGTTATCGCCTTCTCAACGGCCAGGAACCCCTCACGCCCCTGTGCGGCCTTTCGCACGCGGCGCAACTGCTCTACCTCGCCCACGGCGAACCGCCCGACGAGCTCTCCGCGCACCTGCTCGACCTCACGCTGATCCTCTATGCCGAGCACGAATTCAACGCCAGCACCTTCACGGCCCGCGTCATCGGATCCACACTGTCCGACATGACCTCCGCCGTGGTCGGCGCCATCGGCGCTCTCAAAGGACCGCTCCACGGCGGCGCCAACGAAAAGTCCATGGAGATGCTCATGCGATTCTCGAGTGCCGGGGAGGCCTCGGAATGGATCCGGACCGCGCTTGCGCAAAAACAAAAGGTCATGGGCTTCGGCCACCGCGTCTACAAACACGGCGATCACCGCGCGCACATCCTCGAGCGAGAACTCCGCCTCCTCGCCAAACAGAAGAACGCCGAAAACTTGATGGCCATTTACGACGCCATCAAAGATCCCATGGTCAACGAAAAGAAGATCTTCCCAAACGTGGACTACCCCTGCGGCCTGGTCTATTACCTGCTCGGCCTGCCGCTCGACCTGTATACCCCGCTCTTCGTTGCCGCGCGCGTAACCGGCTGGTGCGCCCACTACCTCGAACAGCGCCAGGATAACCGCATCTACCGTCCCCTCAGCCGTTACACCGGCTCCCCTGAGCGCAGCGTCCCGCCGCTGGACGGCCGATTTTGATTGTGCGGACACGCGAGGTTGCCGCGTAGGCTCCCCCAGGGGGAGTACTGTTCCTTCTCCTCCATCGGGAAGGAGACACTTCGTCCACAAAGACAAACGCCCCCAAGACCTCGCCTGGGGGCGTCCGAAAAATCGCATCAATCCTCGCTACACCAGCCGGTGAATCACACCGCCCGACGGCAACTTCGGATAGAAATACGTCGCCTTCTGCGGCATCGGCTCATGCGCTTCGGCACACGCGCAAACCTGCTCGGGCCGTGTCGGCTTCAGCAGAAACGCGATGCCCTTCTCGCCGGAGTCCACCAACGCCACCGCCTTGGCCGCGTCCGGTTCGTACACGAACTCGGTCCCGTCCGGATAGCCAAGCACCCGCTCGATCACCCCGCGGTGCAGCACCGCCATGTCGAGGTCAAGAAACGCCTCGCCCCGGTCGCGGCCCAGGAAATCGCCCCGGTCGATGTCACGCAGGCGAAGAAGGTAATTGCCCGTGCCGCGAATCACCGCGCCCATCGCGCACCCCGGTTCCTGGTTCACACGCTCCAACAGCGTTCCGTCCTCAACCTTCTCGACCTCGAACCACGGCTCGAGATTCTTGAGGAAACCGGCCGCGTCGAAGTCCGCGGGCGTATCCACGACCCGGTGCGGCGCGTAAATGGTCAGCCCGGGATCGTCCAGCTCGACGAATCCCATCAGCACGTAGTCATACTCGCGCAACCCGTCCGGTTGCTCCTTGGCGCGCAACTCCGCCCGGTGCTCCCAGGCCGTGCGATACCGATGGTGACCGTCGGCGATGTACAGCTTCTTATCGCGGAAAAAATCGACCACGGCCGAATCCACCGGCACGCGCCAGAGCCTGTTGCGCGTCCCCTCAAACGTCTCGGCCGCATCGTCCTCCGGCCGTGCCTCCATCTGCTTCAGGAAACCCTCGAGCCGCCGCTCGGGATCCGCATAAAGCACGAACACCGCGCCCAGGTTCGCCTGCGTGGCCGCAGTAAGGGCAAGGCGGTCTTCAATCTTGTGCCGAAACGTCCGCTCATGGCCGAGAACCAGCTCCTCCCCTTCTTCCGGAAGTCGAGTCACGGCAAAAAACGCCCTGCGGACGCGCTCCCTGCCCTCGAGATCGCGGAAGCGCTGCTCAAGCAGGTAGAAGGACTCATCCTCGTCCACGCGAAAGACCCCCTCGGCCAGCCATTCGTTGAGATCCTGCGCGGCCGCCGCATACCGGTCCATGTCGGCGCGTTCCTTGGGAAGGATCAGATGCACCATGTTGTACGGCGATCGCGAGGCCAGCATCTCACGCTCCTGCGGGCCAATCACGTCAAACGGCGGTGTGACCACGTTCTCCAGCGGACCGACGGTCTGCGGATTGAAGCGGATACCCCGGAACCCTTTTATTTCCAACATGTTTTGATCGTCTCCCCTGAAAGCGCCCATAGAGAATTGGTTGCGGGATTGTAAAGCGCGCGCTCAGGGGATTCAAGGCCCCAACCCCGCCCGAGCCCGTCTCGCACTATTGGCGTATGATCCGGTTTTCGGTAAAATCGCAGTGTTGCCGATTTCATCGCATTTCCTTGCGGCAATGAGGGTTGGTGGTGTACGATAGACTTCGTGGTTGAAGATGTTCCGGACAGTCAGGAAGGTGGGTTGACTCGGGCAATTGCCCACCAACGCCCTCGCCCTCGTTCGTGGACAACTGGATTTGGTGTTGCCAGGCGTGACCGTTGGGGCAAACCGCGAGGCAAGCCCACTCTCCGTGAGAACGCTTGGATAGTTGTGTTGGTGGGGAAAGCGCCGGATCGGACTAGTTCCACTTCGGCTTCAGTTGGTACAGCTGCATTTGGGAGATAGTACATGCTCGCCAGAAGTGCTGCGGTCATGCTGGTCATCGCGGTGTTGTTGTGTTCCGCCGCGAGCTGGGCGGGGCCGGAAACGCCGGACCTCGAAAAAGTCATCAAGTCTCTAACAGGCATCCCCGTGGCCGACAATGCGCGTTACCACCAGGATGCGGACCGCTATTTGCGCTTCATTGGCGCCCCTCCCGGAATGAGTTTCCGGGCCTCGAGCGCAAAGTCGGCCGATCCCGAACAGGCAACCCAAGCCTTCCTGCTCGAGAACGCCAAGGCCTTTGGAGCGGGCGGCGGGCGGCAGGCCTTCAAGCGCCTGCGCGTCACCCAGGACGGTGACAGCTCATTCGTACGCCTGCAGCAAACGTATGACGGCATCCCCGTGTTTGGCGCGGAAGTAAACGCCCAAGTGGGTCCGGACGGCGGCATCCGCTCACTGCTGAGCGACATCATGCGCGACACGCGGCTCCTGGATCAGAAGACCGTCAGCACCACGCCCACCGTCGGCAAGGATGCGGCACGCCAACGCGCCCTCCTCCACGTGCGCGGCCTCTTCCCCATTCCGGCGCTCGAGGTACTGGGCGAGCCCGTCCTCCAGATCTATCACCCT
>JAVEWL010000708.1:0-3315 GCA_034004565.1 FCB group bacterium
GTCCTTGGTGCGCGCGATGCCGAGGGTGCGTTTCATAGAGGCGCTGAAGAACATCAGGTATTCGTCGCCTTGTTTGACGATGTGTCCGGGGCTGGCGGTGTCGGCGTAATAGGTGCCGGGCTTGGTGCGGAAGGGGACGACCTCGGGTTGCTTGATCCAGGGACCGGCGAGGTGCTTGCTCTTGGCCTTCATCGTGAGGTACGGGAAGGACGGCACGCGATCGGGCGGCGGAGAGGTGTTCGGCGAGGCGACGTAAAACATGTGCCATTCGTTGCCGTCGAAGATAACCCAGGGGGACGCGGCGGTAGCGGAGTCGGGTTCGCCGGGCTTGCCGTAGTCCAGGATATGACCCTTCTTCTCCCAGGTCTTGAGGTCGGTGCTGGTGGCGAGGCAGGCGAGCCACCCCGTGGGGCCCGCGCCATCGTAGAAGAGGTGGTAGACGTCGTTCTCCTCGAAGATAAGGGCTTCGCGCGCGCCCATGGTGTCGCATTCGTTGGGGCCGTCGCCGTGCTTGAGGATGACGCCCTGGTCCTTGGCCTCCATGCGATGTGTCGCGGCGGGGCGGCCATCGGGGTATTTCTGCGCGGCGGGTGCCGCAGTCAGCACTAGGACCGCCAAGAAAGTCATGGACGTCATCGTACTCTCCCTTATTCTTGCCATGGCGCTTGGAGGCCGTATTGTGCCGGGGGGCCGGGGAGGTAGTAAAGCTCGGTGCGGAACCAGTCCTGGCCGCCGGGTTGGTCGTCGAGGTAGACGGTGGCGGTGTAATTGTTGGTTGCGCCGGGCTGTTCGAGGACGAAGGGGTGCAGGGGGCGCGAGTAGAGGTCTTTGGGGATGACGGTGACGGGTTCCTTGGGGAGGGGGGCGTGGATTTCGAAGCGGCGGACTTCAGGTCCGTCCCAGCGGAGGTGCTCGACGCGGTGTTGGTCGCCGGTGATGTGGACTAGGTCCTGGCCGTCGACTTTGATTTCGAAGCTGGCGAATTTCACCGCCTCGGTAGCGTGTTCGGCGAGGACTTCGGCGTAGCGTTTCTGCTGATCGGCGATGGTGGCTTCGATGACGCTGCGCGTGGGGGCGGCTTTCCAGGCGGCGAGGGCGACGGTGCGGTCCTGGAGGAGCCCGTCGGCGCTTTGTAGCAACTGCTCTACGCCAAAGAGTTGGTAATAGAAGTTGGGCGTGTTTCGGAATGTTTCGCAGGTGGCGCGGAGTTCGTCGTCGACCTTTTGAAGGGCGGCGCGGTTGGCTTCGGACTCGGTGTCGAAGTAATCGAAGTAGGCGAAGATCAGCCTGACGTAGCCGAGGTTTGTGGCGATGAGGTTGCGGGTCATGTCGAGGCGCTCGGCCATTTCGGTGGCGAGGGCGGGGTCGGCGATTTTGGGTTGGACGGCGTTGTACTTCTCGCGCATGTCGTTGGCCACGGCGAGGCCGTGCTCGAGGTCGCTGAGGGTTTCCTCGCGCCAGGGATTGCTGCGCAGGTAGATCTTGCGCATGAATTCGAGGTGGGCTTTGCCGCCGTCGATGGTTGGGTAGCCCTGGACGGGGAATTCGCCGACGCGCATGTGGAGGAACGAGTTGAACTGGCCGTAGGAGATCGGGCCGATGTGGAGGCCGTCTTGATAGGCGCTGGGGGTGCGCAGGTAGATTTCGGCCATGCCTTGCGCGGCGTCGGGTCCGAAGTGGATGGCGCAGAAGTCACGCGCGATGGTGTTCATGTCCTCGTTGGGGTTCCACATGAGGCGGTAGAGCACATAGGCGTAGGCGCCGAGGGTGTCCCAACCGCGGGGCGAGCGCGCGGCGAGGAGGGCGGCGCCACGAAGGTTGCTATTTTCCGGCAGGAGGAAGTATTGGAGGCCGTTCTGGAAATATTGGCCGGAGAAGGTCGGGAAGATATGGCTCTTGCCGCCTTCGTAGTAGTTCATGGTCTCGAAGAGGACCATCGTGTTATGGGGCGTCTGGTTGAAGGTTTCGTTGTAGGGCTGATACCACCAGCGGTCGCCGGCGGTGATCTTTGGGATAAGGTAGAGATTGTCCTGAGGGACGGCGTCGGTGAAGATCTCGCGGTAGACGGCGGGCTGGTAGTGCTGCTCGTGCATCACGAGGCCCCAGGTGAAGTGGAAGTAGGTTTTGTTGAATTCCCCCACTGTCACTTCGTGGACCTTCTGCACGAAGGTTCGGAAGCGGTCGGGATAGCTTGTGGGGCAGTCGGGGTTCTCGTGGAGGATGTCGTAGGCCGCGTAGTCGTCCCAGAAGCCGGAGATGTCGTCGTTGCAGAGTTCGATGCCGTCGAGTTCGGGGAGCGCGGCGAAGAGCTTGCGGTACTTGTCCTGGACGGCGTCCCAGAGTTTCGGGTCGCAGGGATCGAGGGTCGCGCCGTGCTCTTTGAGGAGCGAGGGGTGGTAGGTGAAGTCGTTGGAGAAGGCAAAGTAGTTCATGTGGAGCGAGTGGGCGTAATTGATGAGTTCGCGGACCTGTTCGCGGTTGGCGGCGTTGGTGGTGGCCTCGGGTTCGGAGTCCCAGGGGATCAGGTCGAGCAGGTTGGGACCCGCGACCCAGTTGAAGGAATTGCGCAGGGAGTACTGCAGGGCTTCTTTCGTGGCGCCCCCGGCGCTGGAGCGTCCCCAGGCCGCGCCCATGCGCAGGGCCATCGCGGGGACGCGGGTTTTGTTGAGGTCGGGCAGGGCGCGGTACACGCGGAGGCGGTCCCAGAGCCAGTAGAGGCCGTAGGCGTCGCCGATGGGCGAACCGCCCGCGACGGAGATGATACGGCGGTTGTCCTGGGTGATGGTCTGGAGGGTGTAGCCTTGTTCGTTGGCGGGCGCCGAGGCGGTGAGCACACCGGCGGTTGCGAGGGCCTTGGATTGGGCGTTGCGCGCCGCGCCACCTACGAGAATTGCGTTTCCGGAAGGCAGGGCCGTGTCGTCGGTGACGGTGAAGGTGTGGCCCAGGGTCTCCCCCGTTTTCACGAGGTCATCCACGGCGAGCGCAACGGCCTGGTCGGAGGCAAGGGGCTTGGGGATTATTAGGGACCAGTCTTCGGCCATAGTAGGCGCAGACAGAAATGCAAGCAATGAGATGATTGTCAATAGTCGGCGCACTGACACCCTGGGCATATGATGCTCTCTCCCTTCAATTTGCGGTTACGAAGAAGGATTGTATCAGAAAGACAAATAGTTGGAACTTGTTGGCGTACAACGTGAAAAAGCATCCCCTATTGATGATTTGGCTTAGGGTGCTATACTCTGTATCCGTGCGGCATTCAGGACGCAAGTGTGGGGCATTCGGTGGACTCCAAATCCGGCCATTGACTCTTTAGTT
>JAVEWL010000709.1:0-3315 GCA_034004565.1 FCB group bacterium
TTATGAGAGTCATGGGAAGTATGGGAGGAATGAGAATCGACTGTTAGCCTGTACGCTACAGGCAACCTTGGCTCCCATTCGTGTGATTCGTCTTATTCGTGGTTGGTTTCTCTTGCAGTTCTTTGTGCCCCTTTGACTCTTCGTGTCTTTGTGGTAACACTCAACCCTCGCGCCGCGTCCGCGTAGAAATCAGCGCCACTTGCCCCAGCTTCACGCCCATATGCTGCGCAATAACCTCGCACTTGGCCCGCAAGATCAGGTAAATGTCCCCCAGATGCTCATCGATGGTCTCGTAATTCCCCTGGCCCTTCCCGATGATCACATCCGCGCGCTCCATCCGCTCCAGAGTCTCTTTCGAGATCAGCCCCAGCGGACTCCCCACGAACGCGCCGCCGTTATCAACCACCTCGCACACCTTCGTGAGCCCCACGTCCTCCGCATCCGACAATAGCGCATCGTTCAGAATAGGCCCAGCCTTCACCACCGCCGTAACCTTCGTGCGCTTCATCAACTCCTCGATCAGCAGCTTGTCGAAAACAATCTCCCCCGCATTGTCGAGGAAGAACAGTAAATCGTCACAACGCTCCAATGACTCACGCAAACGCGGTGTATGGTCAACGGCAAAGCGCTGCGCGAGCACCTCCTTGATCGTGGCCCGGATGTCGATGTTCTCCGTCTTCATCGTCCCGAGGTCAATGATATTGCCCGCCGCCGCCAGGTGCAGCGCCGTGCTCAGCGGGTCGTCGCTGACCTGCAGCATCTCGCGCAATTCCGGCTCAAGCTCCAGCGCGAGCGCGTTTTGCTCTTTCTTTTCCCGCTCATACGGATCCTTCGTCCCCGACATCTCGGACGCCACGCGGTAGCACACCAGCGACAGCACCGCCGGCGACACCTCCAGGTCCATGCCCGGAATCGTGGCGATCACCTCGTCGAAAATCCGCCGCTGCACGTCCGCATCGGCACTCGCAAGACGCGCCACCCGCAGCGTTTGCCGGGCCACGCACTCCAGACAATCAAGTGTAGCTTTCACAGTCTTTCCAAACCTTTCCCAATCGCCATACCTCAACGCCCCACTGGATTTTCCCAATGTTTTCTGATAAGAGGAAGGCACTGAGCCTTACAACATATCACAGAGGGCCCACCCCGTGTCGATACTACTCGCGTTTCTCGGATGGACGGTCTTCGGGCTTGCGATCCTCGCCGGACTCGCCCTGGACATCATCGGCCTCTTCGGCAACTGGCTGATCCTCGTCGCCGTCGTCATCGCTTACATGGTCACCGGTTACGAATACTTCAGCATCCCCACCATCGTCGTGCTTTTCGTGCTCGCCCTCATCGGCGAGGCCATCGAAGCCGTCGCCGCCAGCTTCGGCGCCAAGCGCTTCGGCGGCACCAAAGGCACCATGGTCGCCGCGCTCGTCGGCACCATCGCCGGCGCAATCGTCGGCGCCCCTGTCCCCATCATCGGTTCCCTCGTCGGCGCCTGCATCGGCGCCTTCCTTGGCGCCGTCGCCTACGAATTCATCGTCGTCGAACGCCAGATGAAAGACGCCATGCGCAGCGGCTTCGGCGCCGCCCTCGGAAAGGTCCTGGGCGTTTTCGCCAAACTACTCGTCGGCGTCGTAATGACCATCATCGTGGTCTTCACGGCCCTTTCCGGCGGCGACCCCGAACCCGCCGCCCCGCCCGCAGTAACGGCTCCCGCGGCCCAACCCGCCGCACCCCCCCCCCAACCCTGACAACATACATCTCCCCCATGGCCATAAAGCGTCACAATGGGGGCATTCGTCCCTTTGGTCCTTGATGTCCTTTTGGTCCTTTGCTTTCCCACACCCCCAAGTCATAAAGCCGACTTGGGGGTGCCACAAATCCTCGTTCGGGAGAGGGTCAAGGTGAGCGGGCACCCCAAATCGAAAATCGAAAATCGAAAATTCCCACACCCACCCCGCGTTTGCCTTAGCCTCCCCCCCGGCGTATCATGGTCCCCTCAGGGCACAAGCCGCCGGCGGATGCCGCGGCCGCTTAACGCCGTCCCGCTACGATTCCGGCGGGAATGGGGGCAATTTCTAACCACGGGCCTTCGCCAAAGGGGCATGGCCGGAATCGCGAGGGAGGCAAGCAATGCAATTCTATCTCGAAGGCGTCATCCCGGCACTTCTCACCCCATTCACCGAAGGCGGCAAATCCGTCGACTACGACAAGGCCCGCGCCTTGGCCTCGCGCCTCGCCGACCAGGGTGTCTACGGCATCTTCCCCTGCGGCACCACGGGCGAAGGCATGCTGATGACCGTCGACGAACGCAAGCGCCTCATCGAAGAACTCGTCCCCGAGGTGGGCAAGCGCATCAAGGTCGTCGCACACACCGGCGCCTTCGACACCGCCACCACCATCGAACTCACGCGCCACGCGATGGAATCGGGCGCCGCCGCCGCCGGCGTAGTCACCCCCGGCTTCTACACGCTCGACCGCGCCTGCCTCAAGGCCCACTACAAGGCCGTCGCCGAGGCTGTACCCGGATTCCCCGTGCTGCTCTACAACATCCCAGGCTGCGCCAAGAACGTCCTCGCGCCCGACCTCACCTGCGAACTCGCCCATGAATGCGACAACGTCGTGGGCATGAAAGACAGCGGCGGCAGCATCCAGGCCTTGTCTGCCGTCCTCGCCGGCGCGCCCAAAGGCTTCAACGTCATCAACGGCGTCGACGAATACACCTACCAGGCCCTGCTCACCGGCGCCAACGGCTCCGTCTCCAGCACCGCCAACGTCGTCCCCGAACTCTTCCTCGACATCTTCCACAACGTCCGCAACAGCAAACTCCAGGCCGCCCTCGCCGCCCAGGTCAAGCTCAGCATGGCCTGCGGCCTCTTCCGCTACGGCGCCATGGTCGCCTACTACAAAGAAGGCCTCCGCCTGCGCGGCTTCGACGCCGGCTTCGTCCGCTCGCCCCAGCGCGAACTGACCCAGGAAGAAAAGACCGCCTTCGCAAAAGACATCGAGAAGGCACAGATTTTCTAAACCAATATATTCGGCCCACGACGCCCCCCAGCCTCGTGGGCCGATTTCCCTCTGTCGCAGCGAGAAATCTCAAGACGGATCAGCCAAAAACTTCCCTCACGGACATGCCACCTCCAAACTTGTTTGGGGGTGCTTGAAGTTTAAAGAGATAACTCGAATCTTCTCCATTACCCTTAAGCGCCCCCAAACAAGTTTGGAGGTGGCATGTCCGTAGCCCACGGCGGTAGCGGGGGCGGCCATTGCTTCTCCCCAAACCAACCCTTATGATGACGACACGTCCAACAGGGGAGGAGAAGAATG
>JAVEWL010000710.1:0-3307 GCA_034004565.1 FCB group bacterium
GGCGCTGAGTCGCTTCGCGGCGAGCTCGAACGAGGTGCGCGTGCGCGTGCTCGGCTCGAAGAACCAGTTCACCACGAGCCGCCCTTGCAGCAGGGGCACCGTGCGGATGCCGCTTTCCCGCGCGGACACGGCCAGGAACTGCGGAGCGGTATCGAGTATCAGCTCGATTTCACCGCGCGACAGGTCCTCAATACCCACCAGGTCTTTTCGCGTCCAGACCGTTTGCGCCGCATCCGTCATGGCTGCTTACGCGCCTCCCTGTTCCGATTCGCCGGCCACACAACGTTCCAGCAGCACCACGTCCTCGCCGTCGGTTTCCTTCAGGCGGACGGCCACGTGATCCTGCGGTTGCGTCGCCACCGACCAGCCGCAGTAATCCGGCTGGATCGGAAGTTCCCTCAACCCCCGGTCAACCAGGCAGGCCAGTTGAATCCGCCTGGGCCTGCCGTAATCCATTACTTCGTCCATCGCCGCCCGCACCGTGCGGCCCGCGGACAGTACATCGTCCACGATAACCACCGTCAGCCCGTCCAGACTGAACTCGAAGTGCGTTTGGCCTCCGCCGAGCTTGCCGGGCACGACACCCGTGCGCAAGTCGTCGCGGTACAACGTGATGCCCAGACTGCCGACGCGCGGAGCCGAGCCTTTCAGGTCCTGGATGTGGGCGGCAATCCGCTCCGCGAGCGGGCGCCCGCGGCTCAGAATGCCCAGCAGCACCAAGCCCTCGACATCGGAATTGTTCTCGGCGATCTTCCGAGCCACTTCAAGCAACGCTTTCGCCATGGACTCCTCGTTCATGACTACCGTTGCCTCGTGTCTGGATTTTTCAGCGTCGCTCATTTGAAGCCCCCGCGCAAAAAAAATCCTTCTCACTGTTCATGAGAAGGCCTTCTCGATACGCAGTTTACGCCCATTTGCTCCACCCGCCGCCTGGCGCATTTAGTTGCGGGATTTTAGCAGGCAAGGCGCGGCGGATCAAACCGGGGACCGAGCGGCCTCGGCCCCCCCCCAACCGATGTCGGGGAGAACAACGGGGGGTGTGGCAAGACAGGACGCGCGCGCTTCCAGGTGTTGCGGCACCTTGGACTCAACGCGGCGTGGTCCCGGTGGGTTCATCGCCGCAATTTGGATTCGATTTCGGCCAGCTTGGTACGGATCTCGGCCAGGCTGGCGATAACGGTGCCGGTATCCGACTGAATCTCTTCGCGGACTTCATTCTTGGCCGATTCGAGGTTGTTGATGACGATGGCAATGAAGAGGTTCACCACCACGAACACCGCCACCACCACGTAGCTCACGAAATAGATCCAGGCCCACGGTGAAGCCTCCATGGCCGTCGCCTGCAACTCCACCCAGCCCTCGAGCGTCAGCATCTGAAACAGCGTCAGTGCGGCCCGGCCCAGGTTCTGCCAATGCGCCGGGTCAATGGTGCCGAACAAGTGAACGCCGACCACCGCGTACACATACACGGTCAAGCCAAGCAAGACCAGCACGTTTGCCAGCGAGGGGATTGATCGCAGCAAGGTAACAACCATCAGCCGCAACTCGGGAATTGCGGACACCACCCGGAGCGCGCGCAGCAAGCGGGCGAGCCGTCCCACGTTCGCCAGGGGACCCGCCATCGGAAGCAGCGAAAGGGCCACGATGGCAAAATCGAACACGTTCCAGCCGTCGAGAAAGAAGCGCCACATGCGGGGCGCAAACGCAAGCATCCGGATCGCTATCTCGATCACGAACACAATCTGCACCGCAAGATTCAAGGCGCTGAAAAGCGTGTGGTGGCGAGCCATCAATTCCGGGTCGGTCTCGATGCCGATGAGGATCGCATTGGCAACGATGATACCCAGAATGACGTTCTGAAATACCGGATTCTCGGCGATGCGGCGAAAGAGTGGCATTATTCGTGGCCCTTGATCGTCTTGGGGAAGCTCAACGACAACACTACCGAGGCGACCACTATCGAAAGAATGATCCCCAGCGACCACACAATGGGAAACTTCCCGTCAAACGCCTCGTTCAGCCAGACCATTTTCAACCCGACGAAAACCAGTACCAGCGCGAGCCCGTACTTCAGCATGTGGAACTTGTCCACGGCGCCCGCCAGCAGGAAATACATCGCGCGAAGGCCCAGAATCGCGAACACGTTCGACGTGAAGACGATCAACGGTTCTTTCGTCAGCGCAAAAATGGCCGGCACGGAGTCCACCGCGAAGATGATATCGCTCAGTTCAAGAAACAGCAACGCGACCAGCAGCGGCGTGGCGAACAGGCGCCCGTCCAGGCGCACGAAGAAACGTTGTCCGTGCAAATCGGGCGTTACGGGCATGAAGCGCTTGAACAGCCGAATCAGCGGATTCCTGTCGGGGTCGATGCCCTTTTCCGGCGCGAAGAACATCTTGATGCCCGTCAGAATCAGAAACACACCGAACAGGATGACCACCCACTTGTATTGCATCAGGACCGAGCCCAGGGCGATGAAGATGGCCCGGAACACCAGCGCGCCGATGATGCCGTAGAACAGCACGCGATGCTGGTACTTGGAGGGAATTGCGAAGTAGGAGAAGACCACGACAAACACGAAAATATTGTCGACCGCCAGCGACTTCTCGACAATGTAACCGGTCAGAAACTCCAAACCTACCCGCGTGGCGGCCGCATCAGGATCAAACCCCGGCAACGCAAGCAATCGCGGATCGGCCGAAAACCTGCTCGCCGCATAAAGGTAAAAGGCGTAATTGAACGCCAAAGCCAGGCTGACCCAGATCACGCTCCAGACGGTGGCTTCCTTGAAGGAGACTTCGTGCGCGTGCCTGTGGAACACGCCCAGATCAAGGGTTAATAGGAACAATACGAAAGCGGTGAAACCCGCATAGAACCACCAGTAGTCGGCAAGAGGGAAGAGCATCACCTCGGTCATATGCACCAACTTTCAGTGCGCGACGGAACAAAGACGCTCCAAAGATCGCGCGGTTCGGGATTGAATCCGCAAGCCGTCTTACGGATTTAAGCCGGAAACGCACGCGCATACGACTGTGGAAAGGCGGCTCGAGTTTTGCGCCGCGACACCTCCCCAGCCCGGTTCACGTCCCTAAACCGCTTCCACCGCCGCGGTATTCCTCGGGGGAATTGCGGTCAGCCGCTGAAGACCGTGCTCCGAATCTTCGAGACGTTTACCTGGCGCGGGGTGGTGCCTTCCTGGACGGCGAGCGCCGCGGCCGTACCCGCCGCTATTCCGGTTGCCATGGCAATGATCTGCACGCGGTACGAGGCCATTGCCTCGTGGCTGCCGCTGATGCATCGGCCGGCT
>JAVEWL010000711.1:0-3300 GCA_034004565.1 FCB group bacterium
CGAGTTCGGCGTGTGTGCCTTCCTGGAAGACGCGCTCGGCCTTGGCGTAGTCGTAGCGTTCCTCGTCGCGGAGTTCGAGGCTCTTCTCGGTGGCCGATGGAAAATCGACGATGTTTACCGAAGCCCAGATGGGCGAGTAAACATTCCAATCGGGAATGTGGCCGCCGGTCGGCATCGCGCTGAAGTCGTCGGCGACAAGGCCTTCGACGCGATCGCGCACGGGTGTGGGAATCCGGCTCACCCACATGTCTTCCTTGTTCATGCTGTAGGTAATCCAGAAAGCGTCGCCGGGCGGCGTGCCGTTGCCTTCCTCGATGCCGCGGGTATATTGTTGGCCGAAGTCCTTCCAGCGGCCGTAGAAGCGCCTCGGCGGGACTTCCCCGTTCACCAGCAGCATGTTGTCGAAGATAATGCCGTCGTCGCCGGTGACCATCGCCAAGGGGTAGCGGTGCTCGCTCATCCGGGTCGGGTTGTATATCAGCGCGTAGCGTCCGTCCGGCGTGCGTTGTCCCCAGATCTTCGCGCCGTCCATGACAATCGTCGGCGCCTGGACGGGCGTCGAGAAGGTCAGGCCTTCATCCTCGGACAAGACGCACATGGCGCGCTTGCCGAGGCCGACGACCTTGCCGTCCTTGCGGTGGTAGAAGCAAAGCGCCGACATCTCATCGGTCAAGGGATAGCCGCCGACGGACCCTGGGTCTTCGTCCCACCATTGCAGGCGGATGAGGCGGTTCGCAAGCAGTTGCTCGCAGGCCTCGAGGAAGCCCTTATCCTCCGAACGCAGGTAGTAGGGATAGGCCGTGTTCGTCTCGTTCCAGTCGTACGCGGACATGCTGTAGTGTATGAAGTAGATGGGGCCGAAGCTGCCGTCCTTGTAGGCCTCGCGCACCACGCGCCCGATGCCTCCCTTCTCGAAGGGGTCTTCGGTGTGCCCGTAGAACGCGAGCAGGAGGAGGCGTCCGTTGGGCGCGGCGAAGAAACCCATGCGCTGATGCATCATGTAGCCGGTGTAGCCGATCGGGATCTGCACGCCAGCGGGCGGCTCGTAGGGCGGAAAAGCGACGACCGGTTTCGCCCAGTTGCGTCCGTCCTTCGAGGTGGTCAGAAGGGTCTGGCCGGGGGCGATGTGTTCGTCGATGGGGTTGCTCAGGTATTGCTGGTAGAAGGTGTCGTTCCAGTAGCAGAGCATGGGCGCGTGGTTGTAGGTCCACCCGTGGCCGTCCGCCTCATTGGGATGGGTCCGGTTCGCGCGGAAGGTCTGGTAACTCGCAATCCCGACCGCGGGCCGCAGCCGGCCGTCGTGCCGGTGAAGGTCGACGCTCTGCCCGCCGATGTACCGCACCGGCTCGGCCGCGCTGCCCGTTTGCGCGAAAGCGGGGACGGCCGAGAGGAAGGTTGCAGACACCAGAACACCCATCACGAGTCCCGCAGCGAGTTCGGACATGGCTGGCTCCTTTATTTCGCGAATCACACGTGCCGGCTGAACCGGAGGCATTGTAGCATTCCAAGGGAAATCGAAGGAGCTACACAAGTCGAACTCGGCTGTGCTAACGTTATTAGCACAAGTGCGCTGTTCCTTTGTCCCCCATCACGCAGGAGACTGCCATGAAACGCCGAACCTTCGTATGCATTGCCGTATGCGTATTCGTCTGTGGCCTGGCCGTTGCGGAGGGTTACCGCACGACGGTGGGCGACGGCGCCGACGCCATTCCGGTTGTCGTGGTGAGCGGTACGCCCCACGAGATGGGTCTCGCCCTGGGCACGCTCATGAAGAAGGAAATCTCCACCTTCCTCCCGCAATACATGGCCATGGCGCAAGGAGAAGATCCGAAGTACTTTAGCGACGAGGCGCTCGACAAGGCCTGGGCCTCGGTCTCGGAGTTTACGTCGCCGCGCTACTCGGAGGAGTTGCAGGGCGTGGCGGAAGGCTCTGGCATCTCGTTCGAGATGCTGCGGCGCGCACACATGGTCCCGGTGCTGGGCAATTATTCGTGCAGCGGGATTGCCATCTGGGGCGACGCCACCAAAAACGGACACCTCTATCAAATCCGCAACCTCGATTACGTCACCGAAGGCCACTTGCAGGACTTCCCGATGGTGGCGATCTACGTTCCGACGGACGGTGTGCCTCACATGAACGTGAGCTTCGCGGGCGTCATCGGCGTGAACACGGGCATGAACGCCAAGGGCATTACGTTGTCGGAAATCGGCGATTCGCCCGAGAGGGATGTGCCGTATGACCTGAACGGCGTCCATTTCATGAGCATGTTCCGCGACATTCTCTACGACGCGAACAACCTTGATGAAGCGGTGAAGATGGTTCAAGACGCGAAGCGGATCAAGAAGTACCACTACGTGATTGGCGACGGGCAGGCCGGGAAGGCCGTGAAGATGCGCGCGCACGCGCCCGACCTCGACATCTGGTCCGACAACGATCCCAAGGACGAACAGGCGCCGAGAATTCTGCCGAACCTCGTGTATCACGCGGAGGGCCGCGATCCGGTGGCGTACGCCCACCTGAAAACCAACAGCGGCCAGTACGATGTGGACGCGGTCATTCAGCTCTCGAAGGCGGTCGGCACGCTCGGCGGGAACCTGCTGAATGCCGTATACGACGCCACCGCGCTGGAATGCTGGGTGGCCTATGCGAACGGCCCGGAAGAATGCGCGTATCGCCGCCCGTATGTTCACATCAAGATGAACGACTACCTGCCGTTCAATCGCACTCCGGAAAACGTGAACGTCGAGGCAAGCTATCCCAAACAGAACTAAGTGTGGTGAAGCCGGTGTTATAGGAATGGCCAACGGGTGTTCCCGGGCAACCTCCGTGCCGATATAGGTAAAATGAAAGAACCAGACGTGCAAACAGGCAGGAAGCAACAAAACGGATGAAAACGGAGTACATCGCCCCGTTCGTCGACAGCGTGAAGGACTTCTTTTCAACCATGCTGGGCTGCGCCTGCACCGAGTACGAAGCACAGGACGAGGCGGAAGTGAAGGAAATCGCTTCCATCATCGGACTCGGCGGCCCCGCGCGCGGGATCGTGGCGCTGCTGTTCACCAAACGTGCGGCCTTAAATATCAGCAGCCGCCTCCTCGGTACGGAAGTCACCGTGGTGGACGAGACCGTGTCGGATGTGGTCGCGGAAGTGGCGAACATCGTCGCGGGCTCGGCCAAGTCGAAGCTCAGCGCGGCCACAGGCTCGACCATCGAACTCAGCCTGCCCACGGTTTTTCGCGGCACGGGCTACACCATTCACTATCCGTCGCAGGCGACGTGGGCGGAAATTCCGTTCACCA
>JAVEWL010000050.1:0-15410 GCA_034004565.1 FCB group bacterium
TACGTCCGTCGTCACTAAATATACTACGAGCGTAGTCACCTGTCAAGCCCGCTGGTTGCGCCGGTTTCCTCTCGACAATTATCTTAGTTTTGTCAATCAAATCACTCTTGTTCCACAGTAAATCATGACCACTGTCTAAATGCCGAAAGCTTCATGCGTTAAGTTGTCTGGAGGCCTTCACCTGGGCCATACTTGCACGGGGGAACTCGCACTTCGTCAGGGGGAATTACCGGATGCCGGGAATCAGGCTCGCGCGACTGAAGTACCCCGCGCTTGGCTTGGCGGTTTTCTGCCTCGTCACCGCGTGGCTGCCGTACCACTGGTGCGCCCGGGAGGGAGGCCGCTGGTACGACGGTGACTCCGCCCTCCAGGCCCGCCTCGCCGCAGGCGTCACCGAATGGATATCCCCCGGCGCGAACGGACTCGACCGTGCGTCCTTCAGCACCGGCTCGTCCCAGTTCGACGGCGAGTGGCTCTTCGGCACCTACCTGATGAGCGGTCTCGGCCTCGGGCAGACCGCCCTCGAACACCCCGAATGGCGCGAGCGCAACGTGAAGCTCATGGACCACTGCATCGAGCGCATCCTCTCGCCGCAGGTGCGCGCCTTCGATGCGGAATCCTGGTCCGATGTCGACCCTATCGCCGCCCTTGACGGCGAGGAGTACGGCCACATCGGCTACCTCGGCTATTTCAACATGCTCCTGAGCCTGCGCCGCTCCTTCGGCGACATGCCCCAGGCGAAGCTCAACGACCGCATCACCGAGTACCTCGTCCGCGGCGTCGAGAAAGCCCCGGTAGCCCTCCTGCGCACGTATCCCATCGAGACCTATCCCGTCGACAACACGAGCGTCGGCGCGTCCATCGCTCTGTACGACCGCGCCACCGGCGCATCCCACGCGGCAGTGCTCGAACGCTGGACCCGCGAGTTTCGCGCGCGCTGCATTGACCCGCGCACGGGCCTCCTGTATCAGTGCGTGATCTACCGGAACGGAGAGCCCATTGACGCGCCGCGCGGATCCGGCACGGCCCTCGGTGCCTACTTCCTCGGCTTCGCCGACAAGGCCCTGTCGCGCGAGTTGTACGACGCGGCAAAGCGCGAACTATCGGACCGCGTGCTCGGGTTCGGCATGCTTCGCGAGTACCCCAAAGGCGTTCCCGCCGGTTGGGGCGATATCGACAGCGGCCCGGTCGTGTTTGGCTACGCCATCTCGCCGACGGGCTTCTCCATTGGCCTGGCGCGCATGCACGGCGACCGAGATCAGTACACCCGCCTCTACGCCTCGGCCTACGCCTTTGGCGCGCCCTCCGACCGCGGAGGACGCCGCCACTTCGTCTCGGGAGGTCCGCTCGGCGATGCGATTCTCTTCGCCATGCTGACCGCCCAACCCACCCTTCCGGGCAAAGGAGCGAGCCAATGAGCAAGAAGGGACGCTTGCCGTTTTTCACCGCCCGTGGGCTTCTCGCTCGCGCATTGGTCTTCATCCCCCTGCACGCCGTGCTGCTCTGGTGGCTCGCGGGCAAGAACATCGTTGCCGCCCTCCTCGCGCCCAGCGCCGAGGTGGGACGCGGCACCGCCGCCGTAGCCGTCACCTTCGCGCTTGTCCGTCTCATTACGGTCTATGTTGTCCCCGGACTGACGGCTGCCTGCGTGGCGGTTATGCTCGTTCAAAGGCTGCGACGCCCCGCGAATGAAGAGGGGAAGTGACTTCGAGAAAGGCGGGACTGGAGTTTCGCCCTTTCTGCTGATGCCCGCGCAAATGAGGCTTTTATTGGGTGCCATATACAAGTCGCGTGACGAAGGAATGTGGCTTGTGGGTGGGATCGATGCAAGAAGCCCCCCCTCACCCCAACCCTCTCCCCCGATGGGGGAGAGGGGGAAAGCCACTGCTTAAGTTGGTGGACGAAGTGGATGTTGTGGACGAAGAAGGCATGGCTTTCCCCCTCTTCCCCTTCGGGGGTGTGGGTTGGGGTGTGGGGGCGTTCTGTCATATCAATCCCACCCACAAGCCACGCGACTTCGTCATGTGGCTTGTGGGTGCCACCCGGATTGACCAGCCGCCATTCGAGAACTGAGAAAGTACCAGGGTTCATTCGCCGGCGTAGGCGCGCTCCAGTACGTTCAGGTCGAGCTTCTTCATCTGGAGCACGGCCTTCATTACCCTGTCCGATCGCACCGGGTCGGTGTCGGCGATCATGTCGGCTATTCTGGCCGGGACAATCTGCCAGGGGAGGCCGAACTTGTCGCGGAGCCAGCCGCACTCCACTTCTTGTCCTCCGTCCAGGAGCTTTTCCCAGTAGTAATCGATCTCTTCCTGCGTGTCGCAGTTGACCATCATCGACACGGCTTCGGTAAACGGGAATTGCGGGCCGCCATTGAGTCCCAGGAACTCCTGGCCGTCGAGGATGAATTTGACGGTCATGACGCTGCCGGGCGTGCCGTGTCCGTTGTCCCCGTAGCGTGATATCGAAAGAATCTCGGAGTTTTTGAAGATGCCGTTATAGAAGCGCGCGGCTTCTTCGGCTTGATTGTTGAACCACAGGCAAGGGGTGATTCGCGGCATGACGCAGTACTCCTTTGTGTGTGTTGAAAGGGAGATGGGTATCGTGGTTTAGCGGCCGACGATCCGGTATGTCAGGACCGCGGCGCCGGGTTTGTCTTTGATGTCAACGACAATACCCTTTTCGAGAAGTTCTGATCCAGCCAGGGTCTGGGACGTGTCTCTGTCCCAGTCACCGACTTCGTAGGTTTTCGCGGGATCGAGGCCCTGCAGGCGGACGGTTTGGGTCGAGTCGCTGCATTCGGCGCGGCGAAAGACCTGGACGATGCCCTGCTCGAGTTCGGGCCGATCGAACTGGAATGCGAGCCAGGCGGTCTGCTCCGTGCTGTACGGGGTGAGCGTGTAGAAATCTCCCCGGAATGCCTGGCGCACGGTTTGGAATTTCGTGAGGAAGCCGCGCACGGAATCCCACTCGGCCGGGGTGCTGGCGGCGGTGTTGATGGCGAGGGCGTAATGGGCGCCCATACCGCTGCGGCATTCGTAGGGTTGCGTCGAGGCGGCGCCGATGCCGGTCAACGGCAGCCACTGCGCGAGGCCGTAGGTGTGGCACTGCTGGCCGACGGGATCCCAGAGGTAATCGCTGCGGGTGAGCACGAGCGAGCGCCGCAGCATCTCGAAGTCGATGCGGCGTCCGCCGCTGGCGCAGTTGTCGAGCAGGAGGCCGGGGTGTTCGCGGGCGAGCGTGTCGAAGTAGTCGTAGAGGCCCGTGACGTAGCGGATTTCGTTGATGCCCTGACGGTCCTCGGCTTCGCCGTTGCGCCAGTAGTAGACCGGGTACATGTTGAAATCGTTTCGGTAGATGTCGATGCCCAGGTCCGTAATCATCTTGCCGAAATGCTGCTTCGCCCAGGCCAATGCGTCGGGATTGCCGAGGTTCAGTAGGTGAAATCCGTCGTTGGCCTGGTACCGCAGTTCGGGAGGGAACGACTCGGCGGTCGGTGGGGCAAGAAGCCAGTCGGGGTGGTTCTTGTGCAGCCACGTGTCCGGCATGACGCGCTCGGGTTCGAACCACAGCAGGAACCGCAGGCCTTTGGCATGCGCGGCATCGGCCATGGGCTTGAGGCCGTTCGGGTAGCGCTCGCGGCTCGGCTCCCAGGTGCCCACCCAGCGCGCCCAGTTCTTCTCGCAGTCGTACCAGCCCGCGTCGATCCACCAGCAATCGACCGGCAGCTTTTGGGCTGTGATGCGGTCGATGATCGCGAGCGTGTTGGCTTCGGTGGTGCCTTCGAACGCGATCTCTGCATGCGGCGAAACGGCGACGGGCGGCCCATCCGGCCCTGCGATGGGCCCTGGCGTGCAGTGCTCGAGCATGAAGGAGCGGAACAGGTTCTGGCTCCGCGCGTGGTCCGTGCCTGAATAGAAGAAGAGCAGGATGGCGGGGCTGCGGATTTCCTCTCCCGGATGCAGCGTGAGGTGGGTGCGCTCCATGCCTGACTTCAGATGAACGGTCTCGGCGTCGCGCGAGAATTCCGCGGCCCACTGTCCGGTCCAGCCGACCGCACTGATGACGCCGCCTTCGGGAAGGGCGAGATTGAAGAAGGGAAGATAGCCATCCGACGAGCGGCCGCCGAAGGACGCGAGGGGCAGGCGATCGCCGGGCGCTAGTGTCTTTTCGAGGGGACGGAAATCGGTGATGAGCGCGTGGCTGCCTTCGGCGTAATACAGCCGGCAGTCGCCGTTCACCAACGGGAGCCCGGCGTCCAGCGCCTGCACGTTCTCGAGAATGGGCGTGTCGACCGTGCCGGTGTTTTTGAAATAGAGAACCCACTCGACGGCAGGATAATCTGAGTATCGCGTGGAGACCCAGCGTATCTGCAGGCCCGTCTTCGGGTCGGTGAAGGTGAGGGTACGCTGCGACCGTTTCCCATCGAGGTTCTGTTCGGTCAGGGTGAATTGACAGTTCTTCAGGAATTCCGTCGAAGCCCGGCCGTCGTAGACGAAAGAAGAGGGCAAGACCGACGAGGAAGTGCTCATAAAGTGCGCCTGGTCAAACCCGGCCGCGAGTGCCCTATCGTCTGCCGAGGGTTCCGCGCCGTACGCGAGCGGAACGATGCAAAGAGCAATAATAGCGACGTATTTCACTTTGTCAGATCCTCATTCGCGTCAGGGCGTCCCGGTTCCACTCAAAGCGTGCGCATCCGACCGGGGACACTATACCGGTGGGGCGGAATCAACACCAGCAGTGCCGATGATGCGCAGTTCGTGCTCAGCAAGCTTATGGTTCCATGGTGGGGAGTTATGGGAGGTATGGGAGGCATGGGAAGTATGGGAGATATGTAAGTGGACTCTTTTGCACGAGAAGCCTCGTCTTTATGCCACCTCCAAACTTGTTTGGGGGTGCTTCGAAGCACTTAGTGTTGCACCTTAAGCACCCCCAAACAAGTTTGGAGGTGGCATGCTCCAGTGGAGTGTGAGAGGGACAGTTCGTGGGTCAGGGCAATTGCGGGGTGCGGGAGGCTGTGGGGACGGGGGTGCGCTGCGCGGCGGTGGGGGCGAGCGATACGACTTGGCTGCCGGAGCGCAGTTGCACGGATTGGTTTTCGGTGTTGATGCTTTCGAGGCGCCAGCCGTCGGCGATTTCCTGGCCCACGGTGAAGACCTGCTTGCGTTGGCCGCCGCCGAGGAGGTTGAAGGCGAATTCGGCTCGGTCGAGCGTGCCGTCTTTGCCGGGCATGAGGCGGACGAAGACGAGGGAGTGCGCGGGGGCGTTCCTGGGCATGGCGGTGGGCGCGGTTGAGGGCTCGCCGGCTGTGATGTTCGTGCCGCCGATGGGCTCGAAGGAGCGGCGGATGGCGCGGCGGAAATGCTGTTCGGCTTCGCGATAGTGCTGCTCCGCTTCGTCGGACCAGCCGGAGTTGTTCCACTTTTCGGCTTCGGCGAGGGCTGCGGTGGCGGCTTCAAAATCCTCGGGTGCGCTGCGTTCGGCGTTGATGCTCTGCGCCTCGCGCTGCGCGCGCAGGGCGGCGCCTTGGGCACGGGACTGCGGGCCTGCCGGGGCGGCTGGCGGCATGGAGGGCAAGTCGTCCAGGACGTCTACGGCCGGCTCGCCGTCGGAACGGGAGGCTTCGTTGACGGGCACTCTTGTGGGGCCGATGGGCTCTGTGGGGACGGACGTGCGGGGCGGTGTCGGCGGCTCCAACCGGGCAATGGGCGTCGACGCGTCTGTGGCCGGCGCGGACAGCGTGGGCGGCGGGACTTCGGCCATCCGCTCCGGCGCGCGCTTGGTCATCGCGGGGGCCGTCGGCGCAGGCACTTCGGCACGCTTCGGCGTTGTGCGTTTTGGCGGATCGGTCACGACGGCCTTGGTGGCGACCGGCTTGGGCGTTGCCGGGGCCTGCTGAACGGGTTTGACGGGCTTCGCGTCGACGGGTTTCGGCTTTGGCGCAAGGGGTTCCACCGGCGCGGGCGGCGGTACGGTGTTTCTGGCCAGCGCAAGGGTGTTCGGCGATTCCGGGGCGCGGACGTTTTGGCTTACGAAGAGGAGTCCGGCGCACACAAGCGTGACGGACGCCGCGGCGGCGATCCACAGCGGGAGATAGCCCTTGCGGGGATGCAACTCGCGGCGCAGGATGCGTCCCACCGCGCGGATGTGGCGGGGACGCTCCTCGGGCCGACGGCGCAGGCACTGGACCACGATACGGTCGATGCGCTCGGATACGCCTCGGACGAATTCGGACGGGGGCACGACCTTGTCGCCCGGCAGACGGCCGGTGAGCATTTCATAGAGCACCACGCCGAGCGAATACACGTCGGCGCGCGCGTCGCCGTCCATGAAGCGGTTCCTCAATTCTGGCGCGAGATACGCCTCCGTTCCATGGATGGCGGCTTGCTCGAGCACGGTATCGCGCGGGAGGGCGTCGGCGAGACCGAGTTCGAGGATCTTCACGGCGCCGTCGGGCAGGAGGATGATGTTGCGCGGATTGAGGCACAGATGCTCGACGTGCCGGTGCGCAACGGCCAAGGCCTCGCAAAGTTGGCGGGCGACGTCGAGCGCGTCCCACACGGGGAGGCTGCCGTTGCGCTCGCGCAGCAACTGCGCCAGGGACGTGCCTTCGACGCCTTCCATGGTCACGAACCGAAGGTTGCGCTCGGGGTCTTCGGAGAGCTCGAAGAGGGCGGCTACGCCCGCGTGACGTACGGCCTTGGCGGCGTCGATGCCGCGCGTGAGCCGGCGTTGCGCACGCGCGCCGGATGCTTCCGCGGGCAGGATGCACAGGGCTTCGCGGTTGCGGATGAAACGGTCGAACATTTCGTACACGGGGCCGATCGCGCCGTCGGTAATGAGCGACAGAAGCTCGTAGCGATCCGCCAGGACATCGCCGGGGGCCAGGCCGGCGGCCGGGACGGGCGGGGGCGATGGCAGTTCGATGATGTCGGGCGTTTCCGCGCCGATGACGGCCTCGGCCTCGGAAGTGAGGGGCTCCCAGGTGTCGAGGTTTTCTTTTGGAGCGCCTGAATTGTCGTGGGGAACGCGTTGCGTGGTCATGGGCCTCTCGCTATGTGCATGTGGCGGGCTAAGCCTGCCGAAAGACGTTGAAACTGCAAGCGGCCGCACGACAAGGCTTGCCGCGGCCGCTTGTGGAAATGGACGAAAGTGTGGAATGGCCTATTCATTATACCCGCGAGGATGGGTAGGGTGCGGCGATGGGGAAGGTGAATGGCGCCAGTTTTTGAAAAGGGATACTGGATTTTTGGGGGCATACGACGAATAATGGTGATTGTGGCATTCAATTTGCCCAACACAATGAGGCTTTGACTATGCACCGGAGTCTGACGATTCCCAAAGATGCGCTTATTGACTTTTGCCGGCGCAACAGTATTCACAAGTTGGCTCTTTTCGGCTCTGCTTTGCGCGACGATTTCGGTCCCGATAGCGACATCGACATCCTCGTGGAGTTTGAACCTGAAGCGCGGGTGGGACTGATCCGGATGGCGGGAATGGAACTGGAGTTGAGCGCACTCCTTGGGCGTAAAGTGGACCTGCGCACACCGCAAGACCTCAGCCGTTATTTCCGCGATGAGGTTGTGCGCGATGCCGAGTTGCTTCATGAATCGTAGCGATCGCATCAGACTTGAGCATATGTTGGAGGCGGCCCGGGAGGCGGAGGGCGCCTCTATGGACCTGACTCGGGCGGACCTGGACAAGGATCGGTTCAAGGTTCTGGGTTTGATGAAATGCCTTGAGATCGTCGGCGAGGCGGCATCAAAAGTCAGTTCGGAGACTCGTTCAACGTATCCTGAGATTCCGTGGTCTGAGATCGTGGGAATGCGGAATCGTCTGATTCACGTCTATTTTGATGTGGATCTCAACCGCATGTGGGATACCTTGAAAGAGGATTTGCCTCCTCTAATAAAGGCTTTGGAGCGGGTACGCAGAGAGAGCGGAGCGGGATCCGGCGAGACTTCGTAACCTACGCGCGGAATTGTTTGAGGTGGTGTTTGAAGTGGGCGAGGTGCATTTTGGCCCAGCCGTCCACGCCGAGGTCGCCGAAGAAGGGGTGCGGGGGCGGGGTGAGTTCGTCGGCCTGAACGAGTTGGAGGTATTCCTCGAGGAGGGCGTGGAGGGTTTCGAGGTCGTCGCGGCCGGTGGCGCGGGGTGTGGCGCCGGGGACTTTGACGTTCTTCTTGATGGGGATGATGCCGTTGACGATGAGGGGGGCGAGAACGCGCTTGGTGAACCAGTTCCCGCGATCGGGCATGGTGCCGAGGCGGCCCATGGAGTAGCGCACGGTGGTGATGAGGTGCGCGATGAGCCGGTCACGGTCGAGCGCACCCCAGGCCGGTTTGGCGCCGGCCGGGATACTGCCGAGCCGGTCGATGAGGTCTTCGACGTAGTTGTGATCGAACGCGGGCACGGTGGTACTCCTTACTCGAACATTTGGCGGAGCATCGTGGATGCGGGGCCGCGCAGGGTTACGTCGTAGAGGTGCGACACCATCGTCTCGTCGGGATTGACCTCGACGGAGGTTGCGCCGTTGACCATGGCGATGCGGGGCAGGTCGGCGGCGGGGTATACCGCGCCCGAGGTGCCGATGCTCACGAGCAGGTCACAGGATGACAGGGCCTCGGAGGCGGCGTCGAGCGCGTTGTTGTCGAGGGGGTCTTCGAACCAGACGATGTCGGGACGCCAGTACGCGCCGCAGTCGCATTTGCGCGAGGCCAGGGGGACGCTGAAGTCTTCGTGAACATCGCGGTCGCGGGGGCAGCGCAGGCGCCAGAGGCTGCCGTGCAGCTCGGTGACGCGGGTGCAGCCGGCGCGCTGGAGCAGGCCGTCGATGTTCTGGGTAATCACGGCGGTATCGGGACGCAGGCGCTGGAGCTCGGCGATGATGCGGTGGCCTTCGTTGGGTTCGCAGGCCGCGGCGACGGCGCGCTGCTTTTCGTGGAAATCCCAGACGCCTTCGGGGTCCCTTCGGAAGGCGCGCTCGCAGGCGTAGTCTTCCCAGCGGTATTCATTCCAGACGCCGCCCTGGCCTCGATAGGTTGGGATGCCGCTTTCGACGGAAAGGCCTGCCCCCGTGAAGAAGACGGTGCGTTTGAAGTCTCTGAACTTGATGCCCTCGTGCCGCATGGTTCCGTTGCCTACTCCAGAATCTTGCGTTTCATGTAGCGAATGCGGTCATAACGATAATCGTACTCCGGCGAACCACCCACCTGGCAAGCGTAAAACACAACCATCCACGTGGCCTCGTCGTCCTGGATGATTGTGGCGGACGGGACCTGGCAGGCGGGGGTGTCCTTGTCGGGCGGGAAGTAGCCCATGATTTGCCAGCGGAGGCCGTCCTCGGAAATGGCCTGGGCCATCTGGCGTCCGGCCCAGCCTTCGCCGTAGCCCGAGGGATCGGAAAATGCGTAGTAGTGGTCGCCGGCCTTGACGACGGTGGGGTTGGGCCACTCGCGCAGGGCGGGATTGTCGGCGGAACGCTTGAGGCGGAACTTGCCGTTGAGGAAGCCGTCCTTTTCCGCTTCGGCGTAGCCCATCGAGACGCCCCAGCGGGTCCAGTAATCGAACCAGAGACGCCAACGGCCTTCGTCAAAGAGGAGCGAGGGGCGATGGTACATGCCGTTCATCATGGAATCGTTGGGTCCCTTGGTGGTGGCGCCGACTTCGGCGGGGAAGATGAGGAGCGGCGCGGCGGTGCGGGCCCAATGGATGCCGTCTTCGGAGGTAGCGCCCATGACGCAGTAGAGGTCGCCGTCGGTGTCACCTTCGGCGCCGAATGGCTTGCCGTCGGAGTTGGGTCCGGTGGCGGAGTAGGCCATGTAGTAGCGGCCCTCGTGGAAGACGACGGACGGGTCGCCGTTGTGCCAGGCGTCGTAGGGCTTGACGTCCGGGGTGAGGACGGGCATCCACTTCGCGGGCGACATCGTGGCGTCCCAGGTGTCCTTCTGGGAGTAGACCTCCCAGGAATCGAGATCCTTGCCGCGGGCGAGAAAGATGGCGTCGCAGCCGGGGTAGCCGGGGTTGCAGTCGGCGGCCGCCCAGCCCATGAACCACATGCGATAGGGGTAGTCGGGATCGTCGACGGGGAGGACGGTGGGGTGGTACATGTTGCGGAAACCGGACAGGACGCTGGCCTGGGAGCGGGTCCAATCCTCGCTGAGGTCGATGTACCGGCTGTCCGAGGGACCTGCGCCGCTGAGGAGCGCCAGCGCGCATGCCGCGATGCAGCTACCCATATCCGCCTCTCCTGGTTGGGTGTAAGACTTTCAGGAAGGATAGTGGATTGGGAGGAGGAATGCTACAGGGGAATGGGCCTTATAAGTCTTATGGGTCTTATGAGTCCTATGGGTGTAGGGGGACCTGGGTGTTCCTCAGGCCGTTGTGGGCGGCGTAGTTGGCGTTCTCGTTGCCTTGGAGGGTGAGATTGCCCATGCCGATCACGGCGGGCGGCTCGCCCACACTGCGGTCGTCGATGGTGCCGAAGAGTTGCGAGATATTGGAGAAGGTCGGGGTGCTGCTCATGCCCGTGCCTCCGCCGAAACCGCTTCCGACGCCGCCGACTCCGCCGCCGAAGCCGGATGCGCCGAGGCCGCCGCCGAAGTTGTTGCCGCCTCCGATGGGGGCGGCTTGAGCTGCGCCGGCAATATTGTTGAGGGGGATTTTGGGGAGTGTCTCGGCGCCGGCATTTTTGAGGGTGTAGACGCGGGTCTCGGGTTCTTCCATGCTTTCGGTGCGAAGTTTCTCGGGGGAACTGAACCAGAGATAGCCGCCTTCGACCTTATAGTCGAGGTTTTTGGCACGAAGCATGGCTTTGAGACCCCGGCCCAGGGGCACATCGTGCAACCTGACGCGATCGACGGTACCTTCGGCAGAGCTGTCGGGCGCAGGGACATAGAGGCGCGCTTTCGGGGGCGCGGGAGGAGCGGCAGGTAACGGAAGGGTTGCCGCTGGGGCGGGCTGGGGACGCTGGCGTTCGCTACTGGCATTCCATTGCTCGCGCAGGGCCTTTCGGGTTGCGGGGTCGGCCGTCTTTCGGAAGGCGTTCTGAGGGATGCCGGCCTTGGCGATACCGGTAACCTTGCCGGTGTCCGGGAAGTGGACGTAGTACATCGAGGGGCTTTCGACGATGTAGACGTTGTCGTGGGTTTGGCCGTCGACGGTGAGGGAATCGGCGCCGGCGGGTAGGGCGATGCCGAGCGCGATGAGGAGAATGCCGGTGATGCGTAGCATGTGGTACCTCTTGTAATTGCTGGTGGCGGAGCGTACTGCTGTTTCCCGGGAATGGGTCTTATAGGTCTTATGAGTCTTATGGGCCGGATGTGAACGGTTCCTTTAACGATATATCCGCACTGGAATTATGCCGCATGGTTGCCGATATTTACACGTGGAGGGATGTGCGCGTCCGGGAAGATGGCACTGGGCCACGGGGGGAGCCACAAGAACTTGCGCTGCCTGGACCGCGGGGGTATCATCCAACACAATGGCTAGGCCTCTGATGGGCCCGTGACGGGGCTGAATCCGAGGCGATTGGTGGCAGGTCCTATCGAGACGGGATGGACAGTTGGGCGAGTTTCGCGACGCCATAAAGCGCATTGTCGGGAACGTCGAGACGGTGGTCTATGGCAAGACCACGGTTATCAAGACGGCGTTGTCGGCGTTCATGGCCGGCGGTCACGTGCTGTTGGAGGACGTGCCGGGGGTGGCCAAGACGATCATGGTGCGATCGCTGGCGATTTCGAGCGGTTGTACGTTTACGCGGGTACAGTGCACGCCGGACTTGCTGCCGACGGACGTCAGCGGCGTTTCGATCTTCAACCAGAAGACACAGCAGTTTGAGTTCCGGCAGGGGCCGGTTTTTGCGAATGTGGTGCTGGCGGACGAAATCAACCGGGCCACGCCCCGGACCCAGTCAGCGCTGTTGGAGGCGATGGCCGAGGGCCAGGTGACGGTGGACGGGCGCACGATGAAGCTGGCGCCGCCGTTTATCGTATTTGCGACGCAGAACCCCGTGGAGCACGAAGGGACGTTTCCGCTGCCGGAGGCGCAGCTTGACCGGTTTATGATGCGGCTGTCGCTGGGGTACCCGAGCATCACGGCGGAGGCTGACATGCTGGAGAAGCACCGGGTGGGGCAGCCGCTGGACACTTTGCAGCCGGTTTGCGATGCGGCGTTGGTGATGCGCATGCAGCAGTCGGTGCGGGAGATTTTCCTTCACGACAAGGTGCGGGACTACATCCTGCGGCTGATCGGGCGGACGAGGGATTCGACGCACCTGACGCTGGGGGCGAGTCCGCGTGCGTCGATTGCGTTGTTTCGCGCGGCGCAGGCGTATGCGGCGGTGGAAGGGCGGAGTTACGTGATTCCGGACGATGTGAAGCACCTGGCGCACCCCGTGCTGGAGCACCGGCTTATTCTGAACCCGGAGAGCCGGTTACGGCGGGTGACGACGTTCAGTGTGTTGCGTGATATAATTGCTGAGGTTCCTGTGCCTGCGGTAAGCCTACGCTTGAAAAGCGGTTAGGACGGCCTGGGACGGGGGAAACGGACGCAAATAGGAACTACAGATCCGGCCGCGCCGGATCGAGACAGGGCAGGTGGACCCGGCTCGCCGTGCGTGTGAGGCGCGCCCACCCAACAAGCTTGGAATCATGAGACTTTTCTGGAAAAAGAAGAACGATGTCGGCGCGACCGCGGTGGCGGATGCGGCACAAGAGGGTGAAGGTTCGCACGTACACAGTACGCTTGAACTGACGCATGTGGGTCCGTACGAGATCATTGCGCCTATTGGCACGGGCGGTATGGGGACGGTGTACAAGGCGATTGACCGTCAGCGGGACCTAACTGTTGCGATCAAGGTGCTGGATCGCCGCTACGACCTTGATCGTAAACGGCGCAAGCGCGATTACCTGGGCCGGGAAATTCTGATTGCGGCGTCGCTGAACCACGAAAACATCATCCGGATGCACAACGCTATCATTCAGCAGGAGGATAGCGAGAAGAACGTGCGCCGGTGTCTTGTGATGGAGTACATCGACGGCCACAACCTGCGCAAGCACATCGTGGAGCGGGACCTGACGCTTCAGCAGATGATCAACCTGTCCATCCGGCTGTGCAACGGGCTGGATTTTCTGCATCAGCACAATATCGTGCACCGCGACATCAAGCCGGAGAACTTCCTGTTCTCGCGTGACATGAAGCAGGTGAAGATCGTGGACTTCGGGTTGTCGAAGTCGAACGCGAGCTGGCGCACGCGCTGGATGAAGGAGGGCGGGGGTACGCGGCGGTACATGTCGCCGGAGCAGTTGGCGAAAAAGAACCTCGATATGCGTTCGGATATCTTTTCGTTCGGGCTGACGATGTATGAATTGCTGTGTGGGCGGCACCCGTGTCCGGGTCCGGATACGAACGAGATTCAGAAGCAGATTCGAAGCAGCCGGTTCCGTTTTGAGCCGCCATCGAAGTATAACGCGGAGATTCCGCCGCAACTGGATCGGATTGTTCTCAAAGCGCTGCGCCGAAAGGCCGATCAACGGTATCAGTCCGTGACTGAGATGTTGCTTGACCTTACGCGCATGGCGGAGTCGCGAATTTGATGATCGGCCGCAAAAGACGCTCGCACCGGCTGGCCAAGTTTGTCTTGGCGGTTGCGGTGCTGGCTGTGCTGGCGGGGAGCGCCTTTCAATTGTGGCCGCGCCTCGGCGGGGAGGGCACGTCCGATCGCGTGGAAGCGCGCGCGGCGGGGATTCTCGACCGGGCGGAACAGTTGTTGAAAGACGGCAAGGCTTCGGAGGCCGCGGCGCTCCTGATACCGCTTGCCGAATCGACGAAGGACCGCAACCTCGGGCCGAAGACGTTGCTTTTGCTGGCGCGTGCGGAACAGGCGGCGGGTCAGCGCGATTTGGCGTTGGGGCATCTCGAGAAGGCGAGCAAGGCGTTTCCGAACAGTCCCGAGCAGCCCGTCGCGGCGATTGCCTATGCGCGACTGCTGGAAGAGGTGGGGCGTCCGGACGAGGCCGCGGCGGTCTACGCGTCGGTGCGCGACACGGCCCCGCCGGATGTGCGGGCTCCCGCGACGACGGGCCTTGGGCGGCTTACGGAGAAAAGCGGCGATTTGCTGAAGGCGCGCGATCTGTACCGGGAGGCAGTGGGCGAGGCGGAATGGGATTCGGCGGCGTGGTCCGATGCTGTTGACGCGTTGGGCCGCGCGAATGTGGCGGCGATTTTTTCGTCAGATCGCACGCCGGAGAGCGTGGTGTATTCCGTTGCGCGGGGCGACAGCCTGACGAGCATTGGCAACAAGCTGAACACCACGCAGGGCTTGCTGATGCGCGCGAACGGGCTTGGCGAGAACGCGCCTCTGGACGTGGGCCAGCAGTTGAAGTATACGCCGAAGGATTTCCGGATCGTGATCGAGCGATCGCGGTGCCGGCTGTTCCTGTTGGACAAGGACGGCATCTTTCGGGTGTACGCCGCGGGCTTGGGCATGCCGGGCCACGAGACGACGCTGGGCAGTTACACGCTGGGGAACAAGCAGAAGGATCCGGTCTGGCATAAGCCGGGCGAGCCGCCGATCCCGGCGGGCGATCCGCGCAACGAACTGGGGACGCGCTGGATGCCGTTGATTCCGGCGAAGGAAGGGTTACCGACGGATTTGGGGATTCACGGCACCATCGCCCCGGAGAGTGTTGGGCAGTTTTCTTCGCACGGCTGCGCACGGTTGCGTCCGGCCGAGGTGGAAGAGTTGTTTGACTTGGTAGTGCGCGGCACTCCCGTCGAGATTGTCGAAGAGTATGAACCGCAATCCCCCGAGTCGTAACCCGGCGCGGAGGGATTCGTGGACGAGAGCAGGTCGAATAGGGAGGGAACTGGTGTGGCTTCTCTGATGGGCAGCGTTGAACGTTTTATCTCGGTGGGTGCGCCGGATGCCTGGGCGCTGCTGCTGGGAGAGGTGCTTCGTGCCGCGAAGGACGAAGCGGGCCCGGGATTGCTCATGCTTATGGACCGGATCACGGCGCAACGTCCCGATGCGGACGCGCTGCGGGCCGTCGCGGACCGCGCGATCATCTTTGGCGAAAAATCCGTGGCGGTGCCGGACAACGTGGTTCAGGTGCCGCAAATGCCCGATGGCATGGCGGACGAGCAGTTTCTGGTGTTGGTTTCCCCGCGGCTGGCGGTGGCGCTCACGACGCAGTTGAGCCGGGGAACATCCCCGGGCGCGCCGTATGGGGCATGGACGCTGTCGCGGCAGGATGCCATCGCTTTCGGCGAGAGGCTGCTGAAAGAGGCGGGATTGGTCGGGGTCGAGGTGCCCGAGCCTTCGCGCGCGGACCTGGATTCGTTTTCGGCGGTGGCGAATCAGTTGATGGGCGTTTACGCGGAACTGGTGAGCACGTCGCGGAACGTGGTGG
>JAVEWL010000712.1:0-3300 GCA_034004565.1 FCB group bacterium
GGCACGGAGTGGCTTCTGCGGCGCCGTGCAGGGCTGGCGTAAAAGAAGTTAGAAGTGAGAAGTGAGAAGTGAGAAGTGAGAAGTTAGAAGTTAGAAGTTAGAAGTTAGAAGTGAGAAGTTAGAAGTGAGAAGTGAGAAGTGAGAAGTGAGAAGTTAGAAGACAGAAGACAGAAGACAGAAGTCAGAAGACAGAATGAATTTTCACAGGGAACTATTATGAAGAAGACATCATTGATAAACCCACCGATCTTCGCCCTTGCGCGTTTGCGACTCGCGTTCCTGTTCTTTGCGCTGTTGCTCGGGTCGGCAACCGCCGGCCGCGCGGAGGCGGTCAAGACCGGACAGTTCGTGTTTCCGCGTCTTCAGTTCACCGTGTACGACGAGACCACGGATCTCTGGAACGTCAACCCCTCGGGCGACGTCAACCTCCGCAACAGGCTTCAGAAGCTCACCAACATCAACGTAAGCCAAGACCCCAAAGTGGTCCACCTCTCCGATTTCGAGGAACTGTGCCGTTACCCGTTCGTCTTCATGACCTCGGAGGGCTCCTTCAAGCTCCCGGAACAGGAAGAGCGGAATCTTCGCGAGTTCCTTGAGCGCGGTGGCTTCATCTTTGCAGACGATTGCGTCTATCGGGGGCAGGACCGGTTCTTCAAATGCTATATCGAGCTGATCAACAAGCTGTTTCCCGGCAATCCGATGCGGAAGATTCCCTACGACCACGACATCTTCCACTGCTACTATGATTTTCCGGAAGGCGCACCGCACATGCAGGGTGTGCCCCATGGCGCCTACGGGCTCTTCGAACCCGGCACCGGCCGGTTGATGACCGTGGTCACGCCCGGCGACCTGCACTGCGGCTGGTGCAATTCATTCTTCGCGGCGGAGAAGAATCAGAAAGCGATCGAAATGGGAATCAACATCATCATCTACTTCCTAACCCACTGAGGTGCCCATGTCCAGAGTCCGTCTTACCATCATCCTTTTTGCCTGCATCGCCGCCGGTGTTTCGCCGAAAGGCCTCGCCGACGAGGCGACGAAGGCTTCGCCTCCTGCGCCCCGCTGTTTCGCACTGCTTGTCGGCGGGGCTCCCGGCACCGCCATGAACGCGCGTCACTACGCGAATTGGCTTGGACGTTTTCAGGCGCAGCTCAAGGCGTCGGTTTCGAGTCCAGAAGATCTGATGATTCTCACGCCCCAGCAGGAGGTCGCGGGACGGACCGGCGAGGCCACGGGCCCCGTCATTCTGGACGCGATCTCCAATCTGGTTGCAAGGGTCACGCCGCAGGACCAGTTTGTCCTTGTTCTGATCGGCCATGGACAGACGGACGGTTCGCTTGCCATTCCCGGTCCCGACCTTGCGCCCGCCGTGATTGCGGAGGCCCTCAAGCCGATGGCCGCGAAACGGCAGATCGTTCTGGGCTTCAGCGCCTGCTCCGGTGCCATGATACCCGAACTCGTCAAGCCGGGCCGCATCATCATCGCCTCGCACGCTGCCGGGCAAACATCGGATACGGAATTCGCGGAGTTCTTCCTGATGGCGCTTGAGGCCCCGCGCCCCGTCAACGCCGCGGAACCTGCGGGCGCGGCTCCGCAACCGGCGTCGTTGCTAGAGATCTTCAACACCGCTTCATACGAATATGCCCAGTGGGTCGTGCGCCAACAGCTTGCGGGGGAAGGCGCAGGGCAGGGGTGGATCGTGCAAGGCGGCAAGGCACGGGAAATCTATCGCCGGCTCTATGGTGAAGACGACGTGCCTGAGTCGAAGCGGATGTCGTCCACGAACAAGGAGGGCGAGGAGGATGTCGTGCTGCCTTTGTCGCCGGGCGTCAACCCGGACGTGGCTTTCTGGTCAGGGCGGCGGCTGCCCAACGGCACGCCGTCGCTCGAGGATACCGGGAAGAGCGACGGCGTCTCAAGTCTGACCGCCGATAAACATGAGCCCATTACCGGATCAAAGGGTGGCGGCATCGGCATGGTGGCCAAACGCACGATTCTCGGCCGACCGGAAGGCTATGCGAAATGAGAAAGAGCGTATCTGCGTTTTTCGGAAGATCGCGTTACGCCGGACTCGTCAGGGCGTGGACCGTTGTGCTTTCCGCTTTCTTTGCCGTTGGAGGAGCGTTTGCAGAAGAAGCGGCGGAACTCGTTCCGCCTTTTGACACTTCAAAAAAAGAATTGGTCAAGCATACGGGCACTTATCCGGCGTTGGATCTTGACTGGACAAGCGTGGACGGAGTGGAAAGCGCCAATGCGGTGTTCCCGCATCCTGTTGTCTCCGGACGTGCCGTCGTCGTAACGACAGAGGGGCTGCAAATCACAGAAGCCCAAGGGCTGAGCTGGAAGGTGCTGCCCGGTGGCCGTGTCGGCGCGCTGGGTCCCGTCCAGTGGATTACGTACGACGCCATCTGGCCGGAGACGTTTTTTGCGGCGAGCGAAACCCGCGGGGTCTGGAAAACATCCGACAACGGCAAAACGTTCAGTTCGTTGGGTACGAAGGCCACGGGAATGGCAAGCGACAACGCGTTGCGGGTCGTCCCGTATGACCGCAACCGCGTGCTGCTGGTGCTCCACGGCGATGAGACGCCCGGCGTGTCGCGGACTTTGGACGGCGGCCGGAGTTGGGATGTGATCCACAAGAATTTTTATGTGCATCATCTCTTCTCGGGCAATTACACGGGACAGGGACTTTTCATCGCGGGGGCTCCCGTATCGGATCCTGATTCGGCGCGCCTCTACGTCGGCCCCTCGCTTCTGGAGCCCTGGCAGGAGCTGGGACGCGACCTGCTTTGCACCGGGTTCACGGGTCCGAGGCTCGGCAGCGGCTGGGTTCTCGTCGCCACGGCCAACCGCGGGATTCTCCGCGTGACGCGCAATGGCGGCGTTGTTCGCAATATCGCCCCGGCCGGCGTCGGAGAATGGTTCGACATTGGCGCCACGTGGGATGCGACTGCAGACGCCCAGGTCGTTTATTCGTTCGAGCCGACGGAGCTTGGTCTCGTGGTTCTGGATCCGTCGGGGAAGGTCATCAATGCGGAGGATGACGAAGAGGGGGAAGCGGCGGTTGAGCCGACTTACGGAACCGCAAGCCGCGGACTTCTCACATGCCCCGTGGTGCGTGAAGGGGCCCATATCCGCGCCAACGCCAACGGCATGGTCTACTATGCCTGCATCAACTCCCTGCTGTATCGAGGAGAACGCATCGCGGGCGAAAACCCCGTTCGCTCCGTCAGTCTGTCTCGCGCAGTCTGCCAATATGATTCCATCGCCGATGGACGGGCCGTTTCCGAAATCAACGAC
>JAVEWL010000051.1:0-15388 GCA_034004565.1 FCB group bacterium
GAGGCATAGGGTACAACGTCCACCTTACCGAGGGGAAAGGCATGCAGCAGGGCTTCACGCACTACGATTTCTTCCCGAAGTCCGTGCCGCCGGCGTTCCGATCCGTGGGCACGCGCCTGCTGGGTCGCGTGGTCGCGACTCCTAAACCTCGCCGTGGCGCTTCCACCAGCCAACTGACCGACCTTGCCACGGATTGGGTGCGGCAACATCGCAACACGGATTTCTTTCTGTGGCTGCACTATTACGACCCGCACTCGCCGTATGCCCCGCCGATTGACTACCTGCCGAAAAACGAACTCGTCGATCGTTTCGGGAGAAGCTTTGAGAATAAGGGACTGGCGCGCGACGGCACGTTTGGACGCACGGGTGACGAGCGGGCCTGGGTGCGTGCGTTGTACGACGCGGAGGTGCGGTATACCGACCACGAGACGGGGCGGTTTCTGGACGCGCTGAAAGGCGAAGGGCTCTACGACGATTCGCTCATTGTCGTGACCATTGATCACGGCGAGGAGTTCTGGGACCACGGCGGCTTCGAGCACGGGCATTCGCTTTACGACGAACTGATCGCGGCGCCGCTCATTGTGAAGATGCCCAAGGCCACGGACGGCGGAACTTGTGACGTTCCGGTATCGCTGGGCGGGCTCATGCCAACGACGCTGGAATTGTGCGGTGTGGCCTACGACGCCGACGCGTTAAGCTACCGGTCGTTTGCGCCGGCGCTTCGCGGCGAGGGTGCGGGGTTCGATGCGGGACCGCTACCCAGCTCGGGCGTGCACCGGTATGACGATCTGGAGTCGACGGTGTGGGGTGATTACAAGTACGTCCGTTCGACCATCGACGGGCGCGAACAGTTGTTCAACCTGCGCGAGGATCCGATGGAGCGCCATTCGCTCGATTTGGTTGAGCCGCGGCGTGTGGAAGAGGGCAGGCATTACCTGGATGGATTCCGCAAGTCGGCCACGGCGTTGCCGTCGGCGCCCGCGGAATTGCCCGAAGACTTGCAGGAGGAGTTGAAGACGCTGGGGTATCTGTAGGGCTGGGAGGAATGGGTCTTATGAGAGTTCCATCCGGCCCATGAGAGCCATTTACCTGTACCGCCCGAGGAAAGCTCGAGTCCGGATGGCGAGCAGGTCGAGGAACATCCGCAGGGAGTCGGTGGCGGCGTTGAGGCGGGTGTGGGGGCAGTTGACCCAGCGGATGGGGACTTGATCGATTCGCAGCCCGTGGCGCTGGGCGATGTAGAGGATCTCGGCGTCGAAGCTGTAGCGTTCGATGGTCTGGCGCGGAAAAACCACCTCGCACGCGTGCGCCGTGAAACCTTTGAATCCGCATTGGGTGTCGGGGAAATGAGTCAGCCCCGCCATGCGCAGAAAGAGGTTGAAGACGCGCCCCATGGTCTGGCGGTACCAGGCCTGACGCACCTCGACGCGCGAATCCGGAAGGCTGCGTGAGCCGATAACCATGTCCGCACCGTCCTCGAAGCGGGGCCACAGCTTTTCGAGTTCTTCGATGGGCGTCGAGGCGTCCGCATCGTAGAAGACGCGATAGTCGCCTTTGGCTGCCATCATGCCGGTGCGGACGGCGTGTCCTTTTCCGCGATTGGGGGTGTAGGAAAGGATGCGGATGCCGGGCAGGGCGGTTTCGGCGCGGGCCGCGGTGTCGTCGGCGCTGCCGTCATCGACGAGCAGAACCTCCCAATCGTAGCCCTGCCGGGACAAGTAGTCCCCGGCTTTCTTGAGGCTATCCGCAATCCGCCCGGCCTCGTTGTAGGCCGGGATGACGAGCGACAGGTACAAGGCCAACCCTTTCTGGAGGAAGCGCCGCGCGGCGCGTTCCTCGCTACCCCCGTGACCCGGTGTCCAGGAAACGCCCGCAGGCCGCCGCGTTGGGCGTACGGCCTGCGGGTGAGAAGTCGTTTACTCCGCCGCGGGCTGGAACCAGATGTTGCGGAAGGAGACGGAGTCGCCGTGGTTCTGCAGCAGTATCGGTCCCTGCGGCGCGTCCTGATCGCTCACACCGCCCGGTGTGGGGCCGGTGAGCGTCACGTTGTCGTGGATGAGTATACCGTTGAGTTTCGCGGTGACCCGCGCGTTTTCGATTTTCTTGCCGGTCTCGTCGAACTTCGCGGCGGTGAAGGTGATGTCGTAAGTCTGCCACTCGCCCGGGGGCAGCGACGCGTTGACCAGCGGGATGGCCTGCTTGTAGATGCCGCCCGCCTCGTCCCACGCGGGGGGCAAGCCGTAGCTGTCGAGCACCTGGAGTTCGTAGCGGCCCATGACATACACGCCGCTGTTGCCGCGAGCCTGTCCGCGCGCGTTGGCCATGAACGGGGTCTTGTACTCGAGGTGGTAGGTCCCGCTGCCGTATTCGTCCACGGTGATGAGGCTTGGACGCGACACGGTCATTTCGCCGTTGCCGAGCGCCCACTTGTCGGGCACGGCCTTCCACTTGTCCTCGTTGGTGCCGTCGAAGATCACCACGCCGCCTTCCGGAACCGGCGCGCCCAGCGTCGGGGACTTCTTTTCGACACGGTTCAGCTTGAACCCGACCGGCGAATCGAAGCCGGTCACTTCGCCGGTCATTTCGCCGTTGAGGGCGCGTGCCGTGATGTACATCGTCGAGCCGCCCGCTTCGACCTTGCCCCAGAACACGCCGACCTGTCCGTCGCCGTGGCCCTGGAGTTCCGCCGAGTGCGTTTCGCCGTCCGTATTCGCTTCGAAGACAGCGTTGTACGAATTGTCGCCGAGCGCGATGACTTTGGCGGACATCGTGCCCTGCGCGTCCGGCCCGGTGAGCTGGCCTTCCCAGTTTCCGTGCACCACATCCGGCTTGTCCGCCGCCACGGCCATACCGGCCGTGAACAGTATCGCCAGCACCATTACTCCTGCCAGGCGTTTCATCGTTTGCTTCTCCTTGATGTCTTCCAACCGCGAGTATAGTCTTCGACTCTACCACGTCCCCTCAAGCGGGGCAACCGGGGTCAAGCGGTAACGCACGCACTCTTGTATGACTCGTGACAATTTTAGGGGGTTTCTTATTAGATTCTTTGGACTTGTGTACGAAGCAAGAATCGGAGGTCCTGGGCGCAAATGACGCTCCACCATCATTTGGAAATCTTCCTACCCCTTTGCAATGAACATCTTTGCTTGAACGAGCAGGGGGAGAATGAAGTTTTGAAATGCGAGTTCCGCGCAGGGTTCAGTGTAGTCTCCGGCAGGTCCTTCTTCTTTGCTGGAAAGAAGGAGACACGTGCCGTCGTACAGGCGCTCGCGAAGAAGCCGCAACATAAGCAACTCATATCGTTTCGCATACGAGGCTCCACGGAATTCCTCGAAGACCTTGAAGTGAGGTTCGGCAGGTTTGATAGGGCGCATTGAACCTTGAGCGCTCTCGAGCAACATGAGATAGCCGAGCCATGGCCGCGCCGACGGCTGAAAAGCGCCTTCGCGATAGGCGGTCCAAAGGTCCGAGGCGGTGCCAATGGCTTCTTCGGTCCGATTGTTGAAGTTGTTGCCAAACGAGCCTACTTGAGACTTGAATTCGATGGCGGCAAGCAATTGGTCCTTGACGACCACGAGTAAGTCCCACTGCTTCTCCGCGCGAAAGTAGCCAGGCAATTCTATGCACTTGCGGAAGTGGATGGCGCTCTCCGGAATACCCGTTTCAAGAAGCAGGTCGCGTACCAGTTCCTCGAATCCATTCATCTGTTGCCCGCCGGTAACGTCGGCACGGCTGCCTCGGTCGCGTTCGCCGGTCTCACGACCTTGTCTGTTTGCTTGCATTCCACGTATTTGCCAAAAGCGCTGTACCGCTTCCCGCACGCGCGGCCCCAAATCCCGCATCCTGGTCTCCTACCCCAAATAGGCTTCTATGGTCGCACGTGGAAACAAGTCTGTACCGCATTCGCGCATGCGCTTTACAGAGCAGTCGTGGTAGTGGGGATCGATTTCGAAACCGATACTATTTCGTCCCCATCGACTCGCCGCCACGTTTGTCGTAGCCGTGCCCATAAAGGGATCAAGCACCGTATCCCCCACGAAACTGAACATTCGAATCAGGCGTTCCGCCAACTCGAGCGGGTATGGGGCGGGATGGTTCTTGGTCGATGCTCCGGTCAGCCCGGTCCAGATCTGTTGAAACCACTCCCTATGCTTCTCCTCGGGAATCACGCTGAGCACTCGGGAAGCACTCGAGGGGGTGCGATAGCCGCCAGGCTTTCGCTCCATGAGAATGAACTCGATATCGTTCTTGATAACCGCATTGGGCTCGTAGGGTTTGCCCAGGAAGCCGCCCGAGCCATTCTCGACTTCGTAAGCGGCATTGGCGATCTTGTGCCAAATAATTGGCGCAAGATTGTCAAAGCCAAGTCCACGGCACTGCTCTTGAATTGATGCATGAAGTGGCACAACGGTATGCCTGCCGTTGTTCTTGCGCCGTGACAAACAGACATCACCGACCACGCAGACCAGTCGTCCTCCCGGCACGAGTACTTCGTAGCATTGTTTCCAGATGGCGCGCAGAGCGGACAGAAACTCATTGTAGTCTTCCATATGCCCCATCTGCCCCTCCGTGTCCCGGTAGCGCTTGAGCGTCCAGTAAGGCGGCGATGTGATAACGAGATGTACACTCTCTGGTGGAACGACCGCGCGAATCTGACGAGCGTCGCGAAGGAACAACTCGTGCCGGGTGGGGACTTCTTGTACTCCGGATTCGATCATGCGTATGAGACGCTTGTCTTTCGCTATACGCGGAATGGATGTTTGCAGATCCTGGAGATTGGCTACCTCATCGGGAAGAAACGAGGCTAAGTCGCTGCCATAGCTCAAGAAAGCCTCGCGTGCCGCCCTTATTTCCGACGGTTTGGTCCTGCTCGATGAAGCGGGTGAAATCTTCCCATTCCGGTGTTTCGGTTGGGCTTTCGGTTTCACCATTATTCTCCCCAGAAGTGTATGCTCGGGCACCCGAGCGGAGTCTATCACCTGTCGGAAAGGCATTCAATGAAAGGTGTACGCATCGATCGCTTTTCCTGCCAAAGACCATAAAAATAGGCTATAATACTCGGATGGTTTTCCTGGCGGGGGCCGGTTGCGGCGGTTTCCCGCTCGAAACGGGGCGTACCGCGGCGCCCAGGCGTTGCGGTACAAGGGCATGGCACAGCGAGACTGGTAAACGTGATCAGAGCGGTCCGAATGGTCTATGGGGCATTGCTGATCGTGGGCCTTTGCGGGCACGCGGGGGCTCAGCGTGTGCTTGTGGAGACCACGGCCGTATCGGCGTTGCGCGAGGCCGCCGGGGTTTATCTCCATACCGCCGATCTGTCGCGCCAGGAAGCGCTTCCGGGTTCGGTGGCGGCGCCGGGGCCGGCGCGTCAGGGCGAGCTTCTGCCGACTCCGGACGGGCAGGCCGTTGTGCTGTCCTCGGGCGCGCCGTTCGCCTTACAGGCGCCAATGTCCGGTTCCGGGCGCACTTATCTGAGTGCTTATGCCGCGGCGCCGCTCCACGCCCTCCCCGAGGCCGCCTTGGATTTCCCCGAAGGCTGGCGTCAGGTTCCCGGCGCCTTTGTGGGCATCGGAAACCGGCTCGAACTTGCGATGCTGGTCTCGCGCGTGGATGAAACCGGCGCGTGGCAGGGGCGCCTTGATATGCGGCCTTTCCGCGATGGTGTGGGTTCCATCGCCGCGACGTATCCGTTGCCCGGGGCGCCCGAGGCCTGCGCAGTGCTAAACGGACGCGTGGCCGTATTGTGCCGGGGTTCCTACGGCGGCGGCGCGATTGTGCATGTTCGAGACATTGCCACCGGCGCCGTTGTCGGCGAGTTTGCGGTGGACCATCCGGAGACGGATCGCTGGAGTGCCGTACCCTCCGGTATCCAGGTCAGCCCCGACGGACGTTACCTGTATGTGCTGGTCTCGGGGTACGCGGCCGATCGACCCGGTGGAGACGCGGCGTCGTGGCTGTTCCGGTATGCCGTGCCGGGGTTCCGGCTTGCGGGCGAGCCCCAGCAACTTCCGGGAACGGCGGAGGTGGAGTCGCATCCTCTTGTGGCCACGGAATCGGGATGCTGGGTGGCCACGCGAGCACCGAGTTCGGGTTTTGCGTATGCGACCCACGCAATCTCGGCGCCCGAAGGGCTTGCCGTGGACGTTCAAATGCCTTATTTCGGCGTGAGCCGTCCGATTCATATCGCGCCGGCACCCATGGGCCCCGCCGTGGCCGTGGCCGTGGAGCGGCGCATCGAGGTGTGGCCGATTGGCAAGTTCACGGGTCCCTCGGTTGTCTTCGAAGACCCTGTCGAGACTTTGCGCTGGATGGCCGAAGGTCTTTTCGCGGGTGAGGGCAATCGCATACATTTCATCGATCCCAACTCCGCCCAGGCGGTGCGGAGCGTCTCCTTCAATTCCGGATTGGTGACCGGTTGTATTGCGCTTTCGCCCTGGCTTACGCCGCAGGACGAGGACGGTGACGGCCTTACGTCGGCCCAGGAGGCAATCGCTCGGACCAATCCCGCCGTGGCCGACACGGACCGCGATGGGATTCTGGACGGCCTTGACCCGGAGCCGCTCACGATGTCGCCGCGGTTGACGGTGCCGCCCGTGGCGGTGTTTCACGGCGAATCGGCCGGGCAGGAAATGCGCGCGGTGCGCATCGATCCCGCATACGGTCCGGACACGGTCTGGCGCGTGGCGGTGGATTCGGCGCAGGCGCCGTGGCTGAGCGCTTATCCGCGCCAGGGCAAGGCCGGTGAGGCGTTTTACATGGGCGTCGACCCCACTCGATATCCGGTGGACAGCGGCCTGTTGCAGGCCTTTGTGACGGTGTACGCCAGCGGAACCCGCCCGGAACTGAGCGCGGCGGGAAGTCCGGCGACGATTCGGGTCGAGGTGGTGCCGCCCCCGGGCGAAGTGCCCGACATTTTGTGGCTCCTGGACCCGGAGACCGTCGGCAGGAGCAAGACGCCGGGGGGGCTCAACGGCCTCAGCACGCTGCTGGCCATGCCCCCGCTGCGGTTCAAGCACGTTGATGACTCCACCGGCCCTGCCGGCAACTTGTCCTCGTACCGCGTTGTGGTGCTTACCGCCGAGGCCGTCGCGCGCGGTCGCGTGACCCGGCAGGACGTTCTGGACTACACGGCCGCGGGGGGCGCGGTGCTGCTGCTGGGCGGCCCGGTGTCGAAGGAGAACTCGGGCGTGCTCGAGCAGTGGCTGGCGCCCCTGGGGATTTATTTTGATCCCAATGCCGGTCTCGATGGCGTTTTTGCCACGGCGTCGAGGGATTGGCTTTGCCGGAACTGGAGTGCCTTCGAGGTGCGCGAGGGGGCGGGTCTGCGGACGGACGATACCGAGAACGTGCTGGTGCCCGGGCCAACGGGGTCGGGGTTGGCCGTGCTGGTTGCGGTGCCGAACGGGCGCGGGCGGGTGGCCGTGCTGGCCTCGCCGACGCCGCTCGAGAACGGCGCGCTGGGCAGGGCCGAGAACCGGCGTTTTGCGGGCGACTTGTTCCGCTGGCTGGCCCGCATCGGCACGGAATACCAGGACTCCGACGGCGACGGCATTCCCGATCGCGTCGAGGATGCGAACGAGAACGGCATGCGCGATCCCGGCGAGACGGATCGATTTCTGGCGGACAGCGATGGGGATGCGTTGCCCGACGGCGTGGAAGACGCCAACCGCAATGGCAAGGTGGACGAGGGCGAGACGAGTCCCCTCAATGCGGATTCCGACGGTGACTTCAGGCCCGACGGCGCGGATGTCGAGCCGTTGCCGCCGGCCGAGGCACCGCACGTCGAGAAGGTGGAACCCGGGGAGGGGCCTGCGGAAGGCGGAAATGTATTGTTTGTTACGGGCCGGAACTTCGGTCCGGGGAGCATGCTTTGGGTTGGCGACAGGCCCGCATTGGGGCTGCGGCGTTTTGGCGCAACCGCCATGGCTGCCGAGGCGCCGCCGGCCGCGAACGACGGCGGAGACGTGGACGTGCGGGTGTTGGACACGGCTTCCGGGCTTGTGGGCGTTTTGCCGGGCGGCTATCGCTATGCGCCGCGGAGCAGCGTGCGCCTGGTGCTGAGCGGATTGCGCAGCGCGCAGGACCAGTATTCCGGCAGTTTGACTGTTCGTCTTGAGACGCCGCCCGATGTTCGCGTGGGACGCGTCAGCTTCCGCGTGGAAGCCACGCCCCAAGGCGCCGTACGCTGGTCTGACATTGTTCCGGGTGTCGCGTCCGAAGCGGCGGGCCGGCGCGTCGAGAGCCGTCCGGATCCGTCCGGCGGAATCTGCATCGACATCTCGCCCGCGGCCAGGCCATCCGGCGGCGGCGAGCTGGTCCGGTTGAACTGGCAGGCCTCCGTGCCGGTTGCGCCTTCCTCGTTGCGCGTCAGCCTGGAGGGCATTCGCATTGCCGCGCCCAACGGGCAACCACTTGACGCTCCCGCCGTCCCCGCGAAGGTACTGTAGGCGCGCGGAATAGGGTACTTCGTCGGATCTCTCACCTGAAGACCCATCGGAGGTCTTCATGTAACCCCGAATTCCCATTCGGGGCGTTTTGTCTTTTCTTTGCATCCCCACCGTGAGGTCGGTCTTAAGACAAAAGGGCCGAGCGAAGCGAGGCCGTCCAAAGCCTTTCAAGGAAGCCTCGCTTCGCTCGGCCCTCATGTTTTGAAGACCGACCTGGAGGTCAGCGTTACATTAAGGCCGACCTGGAGGTGGGGATGCAAAGAAAAGACAAAACGCCCCGAATGGGAATTCGGGGTTACATAAAGGCCCCAAGTTCCGCCTGAGCGGAACTTGGGGTGTACAAGCTTTGCTGCGGGTCGATCAGCGAGTGAAGGGCGCGACGACGGTGTTCCACGCTTCGTTCTTCACGAATCCCACGTGGCCGTCGAGGAAGGCGACGTTGCGGCCGACGGGATTGCGCGGATCGGGGTGCTTTTCGATGATAAAGGGTGTGCAACTTTGCAGCTTCGCGCGGTAGGCCGGGTCCTCGGGGTCTGTCGGGAAATTGGGGGTGTTTGGTGCAAGTTGTGCAGTGAAGGCCTCCAACTCTTCCTCTGTGGAGGCCGGGAAGAGGATCTCGTACGAGTTGGTTCCGACGTCGTCCCAGGGGGCCGTGCAGGTGTTTGCGTCCACGAGATACTCGGGGAACATGGACACCCAGCCCGGAGGCGTGAGGCCCTTTTCTTCTCCGGCGAACATCTTCGTCACCACCATGAGTTGCTTGAGGTTGTTCTGGCTGGTGGCTCGATCTACGGCGATGGATTCTTCCAAGGAGGCGCTTGTCCTGGCGCCCGAAGTCCGTTTGAAATGCTCGCAGATGTTCGTGACGTAGTACGTATCCGTGGAGCCGTCCTTATTCGTGTACGCGACTTCCACGATGATTCGCAAGGGAATTTCGGAGCCCCACAGGGCCTGCATTTGTTGCTCCAGGGCGATCAGACGCTCCCGCGGCTCGAGGTCCGGCCGGAACGTGGCGAAATCCAGGCCCGCTCCAGGGCTCCGCATGCCGCCGGGAATGTACTTAACCGCACGATCCGGGCGGTTCTCGTAGGCGCTGAGATCCGGCACAAGATCCGGGACCAACTGGTTGAGATCGCCTGGAAACTTGTCCTCGTGCCCCTCGGCATACTGCTTGAGAGGTTTGATCATGGCCTCGATTTCCGCCTCGCGCGCGGCGTCGAGCTTGGCTTGCTCGTCCAGTTCGCGGGCGGTCTCGACGGGCACTCGGGTCAGTTCGACGGCGTATTCATTGCCGCCCCCATCGAATACCTCCGTTGCACGCCCGGTTATTTTTGTGAATGTGGGATCGACCGTGGCTTCCACGGAAATGGCGGCTTCCTGCTCTTCGGATGCCAGGACGATGCGTTGCCCGCTCCGGTACCCTCTCATCACTTTGTCGAGTTCTTCCTCCAGCGTCATCGTCAGCTGGCCGGCCACGTCCGTCAGCTTGACCGTGATCGGCTCCTTTGGCGCGCCGCCGCCCTGGTGTAAGGTTCCGCTCCAGAGGCCGGCAAGGCTTTGGACCTCGGGTTCGGGGTTTTCCGCCATGTTGAGCAGGCGTTCCTTGCCGCCCGCATCGGCGAGCATCACTTCCTTGTCGCGCACCTCCGTCAGGCGCAGACCGGGCAACACCTCCTGGCCTACGCCGTAGGTTGCGCTCTTGCCGGTGTCCGTGCGGAGGATCACCGCCTGTGGGACGGTGCCCTTGATGGTGCCCTGCAATTGCAGTGCGAGCCGGGTTTCCTCCATGGGCGCCTCGGCCACTGCAGGTGCGGGGGGAGTGACCTTGGGCGTCTCGGTTTGTGCGAGTTCTTGCCGTTCGGGGGCGGGTTTCGTTGCGATCATCGGCGCGACCGCGGGCATTTCCGGATCGCCCGACGGTCCCATGAGCCAGTACGCCGCACATATCACAACGATTGCGGAGGCCGCGGCCCAGACCCAACGAAGGCTAATGCCGTGCTTGGGGTGTTCTTCTCGTTCCAGTTGCAGCATCAGCCTGCCGTGCATTCCCGACGGAATTGCGCATGCCGTTACCATAGCCCTGACCCTTTCCAGCGACTGCAGCTCTTGGGCGCAGTCGGAACATTTGTTGATGTGAGCCTCCACGCGGCGTCGCTCGGTCTCGCCGAGTTCGCCGTCGAGGTAGGCCGACAATGCCGTGTAGTCACACGCCATGTCCGTGTTCTCCAATGTATTGCCCGTCACGGTCCAGGAGCTGGGCCAACCGTTTGCGCGCGCGGTAGATCCAGGTCCGGACTTCGCCCCGGTTGGCGCCCAGCGCCGAGGCGATTTCTTCGTAACTCAAACCGCCGAACTCGCGCAGCATCAGCGCCGCGCGATGGGACTCCGGCAACTCCGCCATGGCCCGCTCCACTTGTTCGCGGAGCAGGGCCTGTTCGGCGGCTTCGCTTGCCCGTGCCGAACGGCGCTCCACGATGGGGACCACCCGGCGGCGCCACCTCCGAACGTGGTCCACACTGAGGTTGTGCGCCGTGGTGAACACCAGCGAGCGCGCACTGCTAAAATCGCGGAGACCGCCCTGCCGCAACAACCGGTATAGCCGCAGCAGCGACTCCTGAACGATGTCTTCCGCTTCCTGTGGACTGCGGGTCATGCCGAATGCGTAGCCGAACAGAGGGCCCTCGATTCGGGCGCAGTAGGCCTCGAACGCCGGCGCGTCTCCGCGCGCCGCACGCCTGATGAGGTCGATTTCCCGCGCGTCCGCGGGATTTTTTTCGGGATGCGTATCCATCGTTCTAGCAGTGTATACGCACAGGGGAGGGGAAAGTCACAGAGGAATTGTCGCCGCTTTCCGGCTTGGGGAATGGGAGGTATGGGAGTCATGGGAAGTATGGGAGTTATGAGATCGATTGCGTTTTAATTCAACGGGATTGTTGGGTTTGGCGGAAAGCGGGGACAGTTTCCACTTTTGGTTATCGGGGCTGGTTGACTGTTGGGGCGAAGGCAAGGTGGGGGCTTCGCAGGCAGGCTCTGGCTCATCAAAAGTGGAACAGTCCCCGTTTTCCGGTGATTCTTGTCGGTTTTAGAAGCGGATGGTGTACTCCGATTTGTTCGGCGCGCCGGTGCGGATCGTTATGCGCTGGCGCTTCGGGTCGTAGGTCCAGCCGGCGTTTTCGAGGAGGCGGGCGCCGTCGAGGGTGATTTCTTTGGGGGGTTGGGGGGCGTGAACCAGCAGGATGTGCGGTTGTTGGACGCCCTCGAAGCGGATGTGTGTGGTGTCGCCGGTGTCCACGCGCACGGTGGTGTCGCCGGACTGGTCGGGGTTGTGGAGGGTGAATTTCGCGTTGGGTGCGGGGTAGATCAGCCACGTGATGCGGCCCGCAGAGTCGCGGTCTCCGAAGCCTGTGTAGGGGCGAGTGACGTTTAGCGGCACGATGGCGCCGTCGCGCACGTAGACGGCCGCTTCGTCCAGGGGGACGAATTTCTCGACGGTCTTGGGGCCTTCGACGACCTCGCGATCGTCGAAGAGGTACCGCCACTTGCCTGCCGGCAGGGCGATGGTCCAGGTGCCGCCGGCCTCGTCTTTGGGCCGGTGGATGGGTGCGACGAAGAAGTCGTCGCCGAAGGTGTACTGGAAGTCGTCGCCCGCAAAGCGCATGAGCGGCTTGGCGCCGTTGTGGCAATCTACGACGTGCGTGTACATGTACGGCACGAGTTCGTTGTGGAGCCACGCGAACTCGCGGATGATCTCGAGTTCCTCCGGCGAACGCTCCCACAACGCGCGGTTGCCGTGTCCGCCGTTCAGGAAGAGCCCGCAGAAGGTCGAGAATTGCGCCCAACGGATGTACAACTCGGCGGGGATTTCGCGTCCGCCGTATCCGGCCACGTCCGAGCCGACGACGCAATAGCCCAGTTTCGCGGACTTCTTGATGTAAGTAAGGGCCTCTTCGAAGCCTTCCTCTCTGAGGCTCCAGGTGTGGTCCTGGTCGCCCACCCAGGTAACCGGCGCGGCATCGAGGGGCGCGAAGCCCTCGGGATGTACCCTGCCATCGATTGCGCGTGCCAGGGTGACGAATTCGGGGTTTTGCGTAAGCCCGTGCCGGTATTCGTCGCGGTAGTAATGGTCCATGTAACCGCGCGTGGTCATCAGGCCGCCGTGCGTCTGGCGATAGCAGATCGGGGCCGGACCCAGCATCGAAATGAACATCGTCGCCGTGCCGTCCAGTTTCCAGCCGTCGATGCCCCAATCGAACACCTGTTGCTGCATGCCGCGCCACCATTCCATCGCTTCAGGATTGGTGTAGTCGATGAAGCCACCCTTGCCCTTCCACCAGCCCATCTCGGCGCCGTTGGCGGCGAGGTAGCCCTTTGACTTGGCTTCCTCGAACCAGTCCCGCGAATCGGTAATAGCTGTGTCCTTGCTCATGCTGTCGACCATGGTGGTCATCCAGAGGACCACGCGATAGTCGCGTTTCTCGAGGTCGCCAAAGAATTCGGCCGGGTTGGGAAAGCGCTCCTCGTCCACCTGGAAATCGTTGTAACGCGTGCTCCAGGGGCTGTCGATGAGGAGGGTTCGGGCGGGGATGTCGTACTGCTCGTAGCCCGCCGCCAGCCGCAGCACTTCGGCGCTGGTATTGACGTCGTCTTCCCACAGCCAGCATTCGAGTGCCCAGGGCGGTGTGATCGGCACCTGCGTATGCCGCGTATAGTTAAAAGGCATCCCCCAGAACGGGAACGGGAAATAGAGATAGAAGCCCACGGCCCCAAGCACCACAAGCAGCCCCGCCGCCTGCAGCAGACGAACCTTCCACCCACGCTTTTTCATTGCTTCTCCCCCGACCTTAAGCCTACAGGCTGCCCCCAAAGGACCGTGAAAGTGTTTTCGGGGTTTCGCCAAGAAGAAGACTCTTACCTCTATCCGCCAGAAACCACTCGGTACTCGAGCATGGCGGTCGATGGTTTGCCGGCTTCATCTTCCCTTGGCACCGGCACGAGTTGCATCGGTTCAAGACTTCCCGAAGTGTTTTCTTCAACTTTCCGCCATTCTCTGCCGTAGGCCCTGACGGAGAAGGGAAACTCTGGAACTTCTTCGTTGTGAGGGGTCACAACAAGGTACACATCGCCTTCGTCCAAGTCTGTGTCGAATATGAGTTCATAGGTGGTGGCGATACCAAGATTCAATTCATCTTCAGTAATCCTTATGAAGAAAGAGTGGATAGTTCCGCGCGGGACGTCCCGGATCGTGGTCAAGTGGAGGGGAAGAAGAGGTGAAGTGAGGTAATTCTCGACCAAGGGTTCCGAGATGACAATGTACCAGGCACCGTCGGGATCTTGAACGACCCTATTCTCTCCGATCGCTTCGATGGCCCAAGGAGTGGCATTGAATACCACGATTTTTCGTGATACCGCCTGCTGGTTCGGGCACCCGGTACAGGACAGAAGCACCAGCGCTGCGATCCAAACCAAGGCCGTTCTCCGACTCTTCCACTTCGCACTCATCGCTGTCCCTCCCAAAGACTCCATTTGCGTGCGGACGCTCTCCCGCTTATCCCTCACTTTGCGAAAGCCATAGTAACCTTACGGATGGCTTTGGCGATGCCGTGCATGTGCGCTTCCTCATACGTCGGAAAGATGAAGGTAATGAAGGTGCGGCTCTGATGCCAGACCGCGTTAGGCACCTCAACCTTCGAGTAATCAACCGAGTCCGGATTCGTGTACTCGCGGCTCGTGAAGGGGAAGCCGCTGTCGCCGAAGCCGTTGTGGTCGCGGTAGGCGCGTTCCGTGTGACACTGCGGCCAGAAGACGTTCCAGCAGGGCGCGCCTTCCGCACCCAGGGCCGCGAGAAATTCCTTCATGTCGCAGGTCATCCGCTCGATGTCGAGCGTGATGGGAAACACGAACCAACCGTTACGCCGCTCGGGCGTGTCTACGGGGAGGTGAAGGATTTGCGGTACGTCGCGCAATGCATCGAGCAGGATCTGTGCATTGCGGCGGCGGCGCGGCATGTTCCATTCTTCCATGCGGTCGAGTTCGCAGAGGCCGATGACCGACTGCATCTCGGTCATTCGGTAATTAAAGCCGACCCGGTTGTGGATGTAGGGCAGCTTTTGTTCCATTTCGAGGAGGCGCAGGCGTTCGCGGACGTCGTAGCCGTGGTCGCGGAAGCTGCGGCAGCGCCAGGCGACCTCTTCGTCGTCGGTGGTGACCATGCCGCCTTCGCCGCCGGTGGTGAAGGTTTTGTTCTGGCAGAAGCTGCACGCGGCGGCGTGGCCGAGGGTTCCGGTGCGCTTGCCCTTGTAGGCGCCGCCGAAGGCCTGGGCGTTGTCTTCGACGACGAACAGGTTGTGTTCGCGGGCGAGGGCGAGGATGGGGTCCATGTCGGTGACATTGCCGTAGAGATGGACGGGCATGATGGCCTTGGTTCGTTCGTTGATGAGCGCGCGGACCGATTCGACGCTCATGCAGTGGTCTTCGCGGTTCACGTCGGCGAAACGCGGAATGGCGCCTGCCTGCACCACCGAGAATGAGGTGGCAATAAAGGTATAGCTGGGGACGATGACCTCGTCGCCGGGTCCGATGCCGAGTCCGGAGAGGGCGGTGTGGAGCGCGCTGGTGCCGTTCGAGGTGCTGATGGCGAATTTGGAGCCCTGCCACTCGGCGAAGCGCTTCTCGAATTCCATGCCCCTGGTGCCGGTCCAGTAATTGACCTTGCCGGCTTTCAGGGGTTCGAGGACGGCCGCGAGGGTTTTGTCGTTGAAGGCGGGCCAATGCGGCAGCGGGCCGGTGAGGCAGGGATTTCCGCCGTTAATCGCCAGTGCTTGGGTCTGGATGTCGGACATCGTGCGGCTCCTCGCGGTTGTGGCCCTGGTCTGATTCCCCGAGAGCATAGTACGGCGGGTGAAGGGAGGATGCAATGCCTTGAACGGGGAATGGGTCTTATA
>JAVEWL010000713.1:0-3290 GCA_034004565.1 FCB group bacterium
TCCATTTCCATCACCCCAACCGCACTCCGCACCCCATGGGGCTCCATGCTCTGCACGGTCCACGCCGGCACCGCCGAGATCCTCACCCATCAAAACGGCAACAAGCTCGAAGTCACCATCCACCCCAAAGAGGCCGCGCCCGAAATCACCATCCTCAACGCCGAACGCTGGACGATCTCCGGGCGAACCGCGCTCCTCAGCGACCACGCGATCCGTCGCCACTTCCCCTTCCCAGCCGAGACGAACTACACCTGGGACCGCAGCATGTCGTGGATCAAAGTCCCCCTCTACAACGAAGTCGCGCCCACGGGCCGCCTATGGGAATCCGTGATGGAGCCGCTGCATCCTGAACGGCCCGCCGTGGCATTCGCAGCCGGCGACAAAGCCGTCCTCATCTCCAACATCCAATCGACCGCCAGCAATATCGTGCTCACAGATCGCACCGACGAGGCAAACCCGGAGCCGTACGGCCTGACGCTGCGGTTCTACGGAGCGGACCCCGACCTGAATCCGCGCGTGCGGGCGCTGGGGCTCGGCCAGCCGTGGACGATGGAAACGTATCCGGATCGCGCCGCTGCGCCGCAGGAGTTGCGGTTCTCCTTGACGCTCATCAACAGGGACGAAGCCGATGCCGCGGTGACGGCCGAGCGCCTGCCGGTCGATCGGGGCGATGCGCGCCTGTTCGCGCACGGCAAGAACATCGGCCTCGCGGGCGACCTGCGCTGGTTCATCGAGCCGGGCACGATCGAGTGGACGCACCTGGCCGCATTGCCCGGCCGCTACCGTATCCGCCTCGAACTCCGCCACAGCGAAGTCAGCGCCGAAGGGACCGACCTCGACGATGCATACGAGGTCCGCGTCAATGGCGCGCCCGTGCCGCTGGAGTGGACGCAACGCAACACCTTCGCCACCGGCAACGCGCACTTCGGCTACGCGCTGACGCCAGCGGTGGACTTGAGCACGATCAAGACGCTATCCATTGCCGCGTCAAAGCCGTGGTGCGGCCAGCTCGGGGGATTGTGGCTGATGCCGGAATAGGGGAGAACGGAGTGGAAATGAAGAGACTCATTAATGAGTCTCTTCATCTCGCCGCAACCCTGGGATAACAACTATGTCACCACTTCGTGGTTGAAGAACCCCCAGTGTTCACCGCTGAGATGTGTAGAACATCAAGCCCCCTGGGAGAGTGGTGGGGTGAGGGCACAATTGTCCTTGCAGTCCTTTCCCCAAAGCGCGCCCGCAGTACACCCCACGGAATTTGCACCCTTCCCCCCCGCGTTTACGCTAAAGTAATGCAACAACCCTAACCGCGCGAGGGCTCCATGACCGTACCCAACGATACAACCGGCGCTTCCCACTGGCTCACGGGCAGCCTCACCCGCCGCGTGCTGGCGTGGATGCTCGTGGTCTCCGCGCTGCCCCTGTTCATCATGGCCTACCAGGGCTACCACTGCGCCGGCCAGGCCCTCGTCGAACAAACCCAGCAACACCTCGATTCCGTGCTCAGCGCGCGCTCGCGCCTCATCGAAGAATGGCTCATCGCCCGCAGCCGCGAAGTCCGCCTCCTCGGTGCGTCCGCAAACTCCGCCCTTCTCGACACCGTTCGCATGGGCGATCCCGGCTACGAATGGGTCGCCGCTTACGACGCCGCCGGCAACCCCACAACATTCTCCGGCGATGCGCCGCCCCTCCCCGCCGCCATTCGCGAACAAGCCGCCCGCACCGGCGAAGTCGCCGTCGTGCGCGAACCCGGCGGACGCCGCCTCCTGCTCGTGCGCGCCCTCGAAGACGGCGCCGGCTACGTCGCCGCCCGCCTCGACGCCGCCCGCAGTTTCGACGCCCTCCTGCGCGATCAAAGCGGTCTCGGCAAAGCCGGCCGCATTTACGTCGCCACCGAAGACCTCATCATCGTCAGCGACCCCTTCGGCGGCGCCGAAGGCCGCAAGGCCGACCCCGCCGTCAAACACGCGTCCATGGGCCACATCACCCATGCCCACAGCTTCTTCCACATACTCCCCTACAACCCCGAGATCCTGCGCAGCGCCGCCCCCGTTCCCGGCACCGGCTGGCTGCTCGTCGCCGAGGCCGACCCGCGCGAAGCCCTCGTCTGGCTCAACACCCTGCGCGTCCGCGCCACCGTCACCGGCCTAATCACGCTCGTCGTCTTAATCTTCGTGACCTTCTGGATCGCCCGCATGCTCGGCCAGCCCCTGCGCGAACTCGGCCGCGTCGCCCAGCGCATCCGCGGCGGCCGAAGCGAAGAGCGCCTGGGACCCCTCCGCGGCGCCGAGGCCGAAGAAGTCCGGCAAGCCTTCAACCAGATGCTCGACGAACTCCGCGAAAAACAACGCGAACTCGTACGCTCCGCCACGCTCGCCTCCGTCGGCGAACTCAGCTCGAGCATCGTGCACGAAATGCGCAACCCCCTCTCGTCGATCAAGATGAACCTGCAGGCCCTGCGCCGACGCGGCGACGCCGACCCCGCCTACCGCGAACTCGGCGACATCGCCGGTGAACAAGCCCAGCGCCTCGAAGGCATGCTCGACGAACTGCTGAAATACGGCCGCCCCGTCGAGCTGCATCTCGAAGAAACCACCTTCAACGCCCTCGCAGGCACCTCCCTCGCCCTCGTCGGCGACACCGCCCGCGCCAAGAACATCGAAATCGATCTGCACGACACCCTCAACGGCCACCGCCTCCGCGTCGACCGCGAGCAAATGACCCGCGCCCTCACCAACCTGCTCTCCAACGCCATCCAGGCCGCACCCGAAGGCAGCCGCATCCGCTTCGCCGCGCACCCCGACGCCGATCGCATCGTCATCGAAGTCGAAGACGCCGGCCCCGGCCTTCCCGCCGAAGCCCAGGACCGCCTCTTCAAACCCTTCTTCACCACCAAGCCCAACGGCACCGGCCTCGGCCTCGCCAACGTCAAAAAGATCGTCGAACTCCACAACGGCTCCGTCACCGCCAAAACCACCACCGGCGCCCTCTTCACCGTAACCCTCCCCCAGGAAACGTAAGAACAGCAACAACAACCACGAATAAGACGAATGACACTAATCGGATCTGGGATTGCCTACTGCGTAGAGGCTAACAGCCGGTTCCCATTCCCTCCCATGACTCCCATGACTCCCATAACTCCCATAACTCCCATAGGACCCATAAGACCCATAAGGCCCACGGTTCTCACGAGAATCATGGGAAGTATGGGCGGAATCAAAAGTCCACTCCGTCCATAGAGCCACACGCAGCCCCATTCCCCATTCGCGTAATTCGTCCCATACGTGGTT
>JAVEWL010000052.1:0-15331 GCA_034004565.1 FCB group bacterium
CGGTGCCCGGCCGCAGCAGCACGACACTGGCATGGGCGGGGTGCGCGTGGCGAATGATATTCGTCATGGCTTCCTGCGCAACGCGGTAGAGCGTGACTTCGACCGCCTGCGGCATCCGCGGGGCATCGGGGCGGGCCACGCAGCGATAGTCGATGACAAATTCGACGCGTTTCTGGAGTTCCTGAAGGTAGCGTTCGAGCGCGGAATCGATTCCGAAATCGTCGAGGATGCTCGGTCGCATGGCCCAGGCCAGGCGACGCACTTCGTCGATGGCGTCGCGCACTTCGTTTTCCACGGTGCCGCAACGCATATTGACGCAGCCGCATTCCTTGAAGGCGGAGTGGAGGGACAGGAGGACCTTGGAAAGCGACTGGCCCAATTGATCGTGCAGCTCTCGCGAAACGACCTTGCGCTCGTCTTCCTGGGCCTGAACAATTTTGCCCAGCAACTGCACGCGCACGGCGTCCTTTTCCTGGATCTGGGTGCGATAGGCCTGAAGGCTCTCGGCCATCTGATTGAAGGCTTCGGCCAACTGGCCCACCTCGTCGTCGGCATACACCTTGGCGCGCGCTTCGAAATCCCCGGTGCGCACGCGGTGGGTGGTTTGCATAAGGCTGCGAATGGGTCCGGCAACGACCCGCGCCATTAATACCGCCAGCACCTCGGACACGAGCAAACAGAAGGCCAGGGTCCAGAACAGCGGCCAGAAGATCGAGTATAGTTCGCGGGAAGACGATTCGTCCTCCATCCCGACACGAAGCGTGAGGGGTTGGCCTGTGGCATCCGAATTGACGAGGGTGCGTGCGGTCACATACTGCGGGAGGGCCTGTCCGGAGGACCCGCTTTGGAGGGTGGCGGCTCTTGCGACGATTTCGCCGTTGGGCCGCACCACTTCCACGAAGGCGCATTCGGGATAGATGGCCACGGCCAGTTCCGCGCGTTCCTGAAGTTCGGCGAGGTCCTTAGCCGCCAGCACGTTTTCCAACTGGCCCGTGAGCGAGATGGCCAGGTTCTCCGCGCGTTCCTGGGCCATTTCCCGATGGACGCGGTGCATGCTGGACCAGACTTGGTAGAGTGTGATAGAGCCGAAGATGGCGGCGCCGAGGATGACGATGCTGAGAATCTTGGTGTAGAGGGGCACCGACAGCAATCGCCACAGCAGGCGATTCCAGTGTGCGCGCCACCCAAGAAAGCGTTCCATCCCTCGTTCCCTGCTGTAGGCTGTCGATACCCCAGAGATCGGTCAGCCTGTGAGAATCCTATGAAAACCAAATATAGCTACACCCGTGCCCGGAAACGCCAGCGACGCCGGAATACCGCGTCCTGTACAGAGAACACTCAGGAGTTTAGTGCAATATTCCCGAATGCACGCCGTTTGAACGCGATTTCTCGGATTTGCTCTGGCTCTCGCTTTTTCGGTACCGGATCTTCCCTTGTGAGGCGCAATGCCCCACCCTTCATCAGCAAAGATAGCATTGCTGTTCGTCATTTGCAATCCCAAACCCCGGAAAGGTTCCGGAGGGCCGGGCTTGGAGTATCCGTACTTATCCCGTAGTGGCGATTTGGTAAAATCGGGGCTTCTACTGAGGAATTCCCTGTTCCGGAATGTTAATGTAAGTCAAAGGTAGAACGGCCTTTGGTGTCGGGTCAATGGCATTGCGGGCCAGGGGTTCGGAAATCCGTGCTTGCCGCGCACAGTTGCGGCGAAGTCCCGGAGGAACGGTGAGAGAACCGGCATGAACCGAACGTTAAGAAAAGTCTGTATCGGTATCGCGGCCGTGGCCTATGTGACCCTGTGTTCGCTTGGGGCGGGCAGTTGTAATGCCGGTCCGAACGCGAACAACACCTGTCTCCAATGCCACAACGGGCAGCTTGCCTCGGACGTGTCTGAGTTCCGCGACAGCCCGCACGATTTCATGCGCTGCGCTCGCTGCCACGGCGACGGCACGGCCCACGTGCGCAACGGCGGCCGGGGCGGTCTCTTCATCCAGAATCCCGATGACCTTCCCTTTGCGCAGGAATTCCAGGTTTGCGCTGACTGCCACGAGGGTGAGTCCGAGCAGTACACGGAGAGCGGTCACTTCGAAGCGGCGGCGGCTTCCTGCTACGACTGCCATGACATTCATCAAACGGATGCGCTGGTGCTGCCGGCGGTGGACAACAGCCTTTGCATGCGCTGTCACGCGGCTTTCGGTTTCGCGTCGGACGAGGCGATCTCGGCGCACACGCAGCATTCCGTGGACCCGGCGGGTTCCGGCGCAAGCCGCTGCACCGCGTGCCATATGCCGCCGCTCGAGCAGGGTGGCGACAGCGAGACCGACCACACGCTGGATACCGTTCAGCCGATCGTGTCGGCGCTGGCCGCCGAGGCACAGCAGACGGTTCCGCCCAACTCGTGCGCGGGTACCGACGGTTGCCACGACGGCAGCAGCGCGGGCGAGCCGGTGTTCGACGTGAACGATCCCCAGCATATGCGGATTCTTCAGACCATTTACGAGACGTGGTTCCCCGGGGCCGTGGACGAACAGGCCGAATAGGGTGAGCCTGGGGCGAGGGTGGTTTCGCGGGCCCGCCCCCATTGACCTGAAGAGGATGAGGAAACCGGGCTTCCCGGTGTTTGTGGGTGCCCTAAAGCGGCAAGACGCGGAGACTGCCAGCGTGGTGTGCGTGAAGAGAGGCTCCAACGTGAGGCCATTGGCCGGGATTTGTGCGCGGCTGCTGCTCGTCACCGTCGTGGCTTGCGGGGTCGTTTGGACTGCCGGAGGCACGGCAACGGCGCAGGAAGCGTCGCCCGAGGCGTCGCCCACGGTCGAGCCCGGCGCAACGCCGACCGCTCCCGAAACGAAAGCGGACGAGGCGCCGCAGGAGTCGGCCCCGGCCGAAACGCAGGCCGAGCCCCCTTCGAGCGCGGGCGAAACCGGCGAACCTTCGGCGGAGCCGAAAGAATCGAGCCCCATCGGCAAGCGCTGGATCCGCGGCAGCTTTGAAGCGGGCTTTGACGGCGTGTGGTCGGACGACGATAGTAACGTCGATCTTGATCAGACCATTCGCCTTCAACTGGATCCGCCGGCCTACCCCAACATTCATATTCGCGGCGCCCTGCGGCTGCAGGAAGATCTGACGTCGGACAAGTATTACGAGAGCGCGATTCGCGATTACGATGACACCGTCGATTCCGACGTGCGCGTCAACCTGCTGAACCTCTATGTGGATGTGGACGACCTCTGGGGCGATTCGGTCCTGCGGATCGGCCGCCAGCGGATCGCCGAGAGCCCGCTCTACAATCGAATGGACGGCATTTACTTCAAGCAGCGCGTCGACGCGTGGCAATGGTATGTGTTTGGCGGGGCCCGCGCATCGAACTACTATGATTCCCATGGAGACTTGGTGCTGGGCGGCGGCGTATCGGTCCAGGCGACTCCGACGACGCGCCTGGCCCTCGACGCGTTTTATGGCGAAGAAGAGCGTGACGACGACGATGTGGTTCGTCCCTGGCCGGTGTACGAATGGTTCGGGCTCGACTACCCGCGCCGGATTGAAGACGATATCGACGACAATTACGTGTCGCTGAGCGTGTGGCAGTGGTTCCCGCCGAACGCGACGCTGTTCGGCCGTTTCTCTTTGCAGAACGGGGAGCCCAACGACCTCACCCTGAGCCTCACCGGCCAGTATGAGCCGTGGGACGTGGCCTATGAAGCCACCTATTACGGGCAGTTGCAGGAGAACGAGGATCTGGTCAACGATCTGACGGCGTACTACCGCATCCTCGGCGCGTACGAGAAGTACGACGACGTGCTGCTGGCGGTGCACAAGCCGATTACGAAGATCCTGACGCTGTCGCTCGAGGCGGAGTTCCACGAGAGCCACGCGAGCGGCGACGAGACCTGGTCGAACCGCGACTTTCAGCGCTACGCGATTATCCTGGATGCCGACGAACTGGTGCCGACGGTCGACGCGTCCATTGCGCTCGAACGCTGGGATGTGGACGAAGGCGAGGGCACCTGGGCGGTCACGGGCGAGGTCAGCAAGACCTGGGAACGGGTGAAGCTTACGCTCGGGGCCGATTACGAGCGCTACGAGGACCGGGTGGTCAAGTACAACCCCTGGGCGCTGGTGTTCGACAACGTTCGGCAGGCTGTTGCGCCGAACGGGTGGCCGATCTACAACCCGATTGTATTCGTATTCGACGATTACGCGGTCGAGACGCACGAGAATATCTATTCGGTATTTGGAAAAGTATCCTACGACCTGACGGAGGCGCAGGAACTTGCGCTGAAGATCACGTATGAAGAAGACGATGGGCCCGACTCGCCGTATTGGCGGGTTCAAGCGGGATATACCATTAACTTTTAGTTCCAGCGGGACCGGAGACCTGGGAGAACCGTAGCATGGTGCAGCGATCGGCGAAGTTCTGGCTGGCGGCAGGCGCGCTTGTGATCGCGACGAGTGTGCTCTTCGGGGCCTGCGCGGCCCAGAAGGAGAAAGCCGCTCCAGTCGCGAAAGAGGACCACGGCATCAAGTTCAGCCACGCGCACGAGGCCCACAAGGAGCTCGGGTGCACGGACTGCCATGCCATCGAGAACGCCAAGGCGGCCATGCCGGGCCACGACCAGTGCGGTATCTGCCACGAGATCAATATGGACGCTCCGGACGAGCAGGCCTGCGGGTTCTGCCACACTCGGGAAGGCTTCGAGATTCTGGAGCGGAAGACTTTCCTCGATGCGGAGATCAAGTTCTCGCATCAGAACCACGTGGACAAGCAAGTCGAGTGTGCCTCTTGCCACGCCGACCCCGACAAGGCTGAATTGCAGAAGGTCACCAAGATGGCCGTCTGCATGGACTGCCACGGCAAGACCAATCCGGCGCTCAACGAGTGCAATGTGTGCCACACCGAGATTACCCGCGACACGATTCCCAAGTTCCGCGGCGAGACTCGAATTCAGCACGACGCGCCGGTCATCTGGGAGAAAATCCACGGGCAGGAATCGCGTGTCGACATGGAATATTGCGCGATGTGCCACGACCAGCAGAACAGTTGCGATGCCTGTCACCAGGAGAATCCGCCGCAGAATCACACGGTCTCGTTCCGCCGCAGCACGCACGGCCTGCAGGCGACCTGGGACCGCAACAAGTGCGCGGCGTGTCACGAGGAAGATTCTTGCCGGAAATGCCACGAGAATACGGCGCCGAAGTCGCACCGCGGCGGTTGGGGCGGCATCACGAATACGCATTGCGTCTCGTGCCACTTCCCGCCTCAGGACAACAACTGCACCGTGTGTCACGAGGATATTGAGCACAAGTCGGCGCTTCCGTCGCCGCACGATATCGGTGTGTATCCGGCCCGTTGCGGCGTTTGCCACCCGGCGGGCAATCCCTACCGCGCGCCGCACCTGATGAATACGACGGTGCGCTGCGCGTGGTGTCATCATTAATCGAAAGTCTGGCGTTTGAAGGACGGGGCCATTTCGTGCACGGGACGCTTCGGGTGGCGTATGATGCACGCACCGGTCCGTGCCGGCGTAGGCGCACAATCCAGTGAAATACACACTTTATTGAATTTTGAACGTGGATCCGGCGTCTAGATTCTAATCGCAATCGTTTCCGGGCGTATTGTCCCGATCACTGCGTTGAACGGGAGACGGCCTGGAGCGTGGGCGACAGGTCAATGAGGAAGTGTTGAAAAGGAGGTAGCAAGAAGATGCATTCAAAGTTTACGATCCTGGTGTCGGCGCTCACGCTGGTCGCGGTGGGCCTGGCGTTTCCGGCCTTCGGGCAGGACAAGGAATTCGCGGGTACGGCCAGTTGCAAGATGTGCCACAACAAGCCTGCGGAAGGTGCCCAGTTTACCCAGTGGATGGGCACGAAGCATGCGAAGGCGCTTGAGACGTTGAAGTCGGCCGAAGCGAAGGCGGTTTCGGATAAGCTCGGCCTCACGGTTGCGCCCGCGGAGAATCCCGATTGCTTGAAGTGCCACGTGACGGGTTACGACGCGGCGGCCAAGAAGGCGCCCGCGAAGGTGAAGATGGAAGAGGGCGTTGGCTGTGAAAGCTGCCACGGTCCTGCCGGCGCTCACGTTGCGATGGCCAAGAAGGCCATGTCCGACAAGACCCTGAAGCCGGGAGAGGCCATGGCCGTTAAACCCGAAGAGAAGGTCTGCACGGAATGCCATAACGACAAGAGCCCGACCTGGAATCCGGAACGCTACACGACGGCGGACGGCAAAAAGGCAGGCTTCGACTTCAAGGCAGCCGCTGAAAAGATCAAGCACCCGAATCCCAAGAAGGCGGCGGCCCCCGCGGCGAAATAACCGCGACGGGTAGCCTCGAGTCGATTGTGACGATATTGTTCGAAGGGCGCGGCGCCGGCTCGGAGTCGGCCCGCGCCCTTCGGCGTTCTTTGCGGCAATACCCGTCGCAGGGCGCCGGAGGGGAGCGGTTCAGTGAAGGTCATGGAAACTCCTGCCAAAAACGAGGCGGCGAGTGATATCCAGGCGGGAACTCCGCCTGCGGAGGCGGGAGATCCGCACCCCGTACTCAGCCTTCCCGTCAAGGCCTTTCGCTGGATGGCCTCCTATCATTTCTCATGTCTTCTTCTATTCTTCCTTTTCGTCCTGACCCTTCTCGGCACGCTCTATCAGGTGAATAACGGCGTCTACGCGGCGCAAGAGAAATACTTCGAGTCTGTCGTGGTCGTGCAGGAGTTCGGCGTCATTCCCTTGCCCTTGCCCGGCGGGCGGCTTCTCCTGACGCTTCTTTTCTTCAACTTGCTCTGCGGCGCAATTCTCCGCGCCCGTAAAGGATGGTCTCGCATCGGAATCCTCACCGCCCATCTCGGGATCCTGATGCTCCTCGCCGGGTCCTTTATCACCTATCGCTACGCTCAAGGCGGGCAGATGGTGCTCTACGAGGGTCAGCAATCGGGATATTTTGAGAGCCGGGATGAGTGGGAGTTGGCGGTGACGCCGCTCGGCGACGCGGGAACGGCGCGGCAGAGCGTGGTTGCGCTGCCCGAATTCAAAGACAACCATTCAGACTCTTCGTTGCTCGTGTCTAACGATGCCTTGCCTTTCGAACTGGATGTAAGCGGGTTCCTCCCGAATGCCACTCCACAGCCCAAGGCAGCCGACACGCCGCCTAAGGCCAGAATGGTAGACGGGTACTTCCTCAAGCCCGAGGAGCCATCCACGGACCCGGGCCGCGATTTGCCCGGGCTGATTGTTGCCGTGCGCGACGGCGAAGGAAATGCCTTTCAGGAAGGAATCGTCTGGGCCGGCCAGAAGGCTCCCTGGGCGGTCGAGACCCGCGATGGCTCCTGGTCTTTTAAACTCCAGCGGCGGCGTTGGCCGCTGCCGTTTACGCTCGTCCTGAATACATTTTCGCGAGAGTTGCATCCGCGCACCGCGATGGCAAAAGCCTATGCAAGCGAGGTGACCCGGATCGACGGCGGAACCCGCCAAGCGGTTCGCATTTCCATGAACGAACCCCTTCGCAGCAATGGCTACACGCTCTACCAAGCCTCGTGGGGACCGCAAGATGCCGCTCCCGGCACGCCTCTCTACTCGGTGCTCGCGGTCAGCCGCGACCCCGCCGAGCGCTTTCCGTTATACGCCTGCATCATCGTCACCTGCGGTCTTGTCCTGCACTTCACGATTCGACTGCTCGGGTACCTGCGTCAAGCGGGCGTGCGCAAATCATGAGGCGGCCGGGATATAGTGTGCGGGCCGCCTTGTGCGGGTTGGCATTGCTGGCCGTGGGTGCGTCGTGGACCCCGGAGACCGTCGACCTTTTCGAGGGCGTTCCCATTCAGGACGGCGGCCGGGTGAAGCCGCTCGCGACGTATGCGCGCTTCACCCTCATGCGCTTTAGCGGCGCCACCAAAGTGCGCACGGCGGACGCCACGCTTTCGCCTACGGAGTGGCTCCTGGATTCGCTTTTCAAACCCGATCGCGCGCAAGGCTACAAGGTTTTCACCGTAAACAGCCCGGAGGTCATGGAGGCGCTCGGGCTCCCCTACGAACGGAAGCGAGACCGCTATTCTTATCGCGACCTTCTGCCGGGAAGGGCCGTGCTGGACGAATTGGGCGCACGGCACGCGCAGACCGATCCGCAATTGCGCTCCTCGTCGGAGATCCAGATCCTCCGCTTGGCGCAGAACGTTCGTGACTTCGAGGAGCTTATCCACGCGTTCGACTTCGCGCGGGCCGAGTACAGCACCGAGGGCGTCACCGCATTCGGAGAGCGTTCGCGTTCCTCTCTGCTGGAGGTGCTGGAACATGCGCCGAATGTGATGACCATGGGCGCAATGTTCGAGGCCGAGCGCGAACCGTTGTATCGTCTGCTGACCGAATTGGATCAGATCTCCGCTGCGGCCGATTCGCTGGCGCTCATTCCTCCTCAAGGCGCCGAGCAAACTTCCTGGCTGACGCCGGCCGAGGCATTGCCCCTGGCGTTTCTGAAGGACGGAGCAAGCCTGCCCCCGGTTCAATTGATGAAGATGCTGGGTTCGCTGGCGCAATCCGTGGACGATCCGGTGGGATTCCAGACCCACGCGCGTGAGTATGCCGCCGCGGCGGGACAACTCGCCCGCGCCCGCAATGAAGGAACGCGAATCGGGCTGGAAGTCTTCTACTACGACTTGAATATCGCGGGCATACCGCTTTTCTATGCGGGCGTGCGCTGGTTGTTTATCCTGGCGTTTTTGCTCGTCGCGCTGTCGTGGACAAGTTCCCGAAGCCGGATCCTGAGCGCTACGGTGACCGCGCTCCTGGTGCTGGCCACGTCGCTCCTGGTATACGGCATCGTCCTGCGCTGCCTGATTCGGATGCGTCCACCCGTGACGACGCTCTACGAGACCATCCTGTTTATCACCGCGGTGGCGGTCGTCGTGGCGCTTGCGGCCGAGTGGTTCACCAGGCGGCGCGTCGCCTTGTCGTTGGCGCCCCTTCTCGGCGCGCTGGGACTCTTTCTGGCGGACAAGCACGAGGCCATCGAGGCCGTGGACACCATGCCCACGCTCATGGCCGTGCTCGATACCAATTTCTGGCTTTCGACGCACGTCACCACCATCGCCATCGGCTACGCGGCCGGACTCCTCGCCGCGGGTATCGCCAATGTCTTCGTATTGGCGAAATTGCTCGGGCTGCGCCGCAACGATCCGGAATTCTACGAGAGCATCACGCGCACGGTGTATGGAGTAGTCTGTTTCGGGCTGCTGTTTTCCACCGTGGGTACCGTCCTCGGCGGCATCTGGGCCAACGAATCCTGGGGCCGGTTCTGGGGTTGGGACCCCAAGGAAAACGGGGCGCTGCTCATTGTCCTGTGGGGCCTGCTGATCGTGCACGCGCGCCTGGGCGGGTTCATTGGCGCGTACGGAATCAACCTGGCCGCGGTGGTGGGTGGTATGGTGGTGGCCTTCTCGTGGTGGGGGGTGAACCTGCTGGGTGTGGGCCTGCACAGCTACGGTTTCACGAACAGCGCATTCACGGGGTTGGTGGTGTTTTACGGTATACAGACAATGGTCCTGTTGGCGGGTTTCGCGGCGTGGTTGTGGGAAGAACTGCTTCCTGCGCCCTCAAGTAATCTGTCCAAAACCAATTGAATTTTCGATTTTCGATTTTAGATTTTCGATTTTAAGAACAAGATGAGGCCGCTTACTTCTTCAAATCTAAAATCCAAAATCGAAAATGGACTGGGGTTAGGCGTTTCGCCGTTGTGGGCGGCGAAACAAACTGGAGGTTCGAGTATGGGCACTCAGAGGGATGGTTGGAGAGGGGCGCTCGCGTCACTCTTCGTGACCAACTGGATTACCTTGTTCGGCGCCAGCATGACGACTGTAAGCGTGCTGGCCATCATAACGTTTGTGTTGCTGGCGGCATTGAATGTGCTCGATGCGCTGTACGTGGGCATCGTGGCGTTCCTGATTCTGCCGGGGTTCTTTATTTTCGGTCTTGTTTTGATTCCGATCGGCGCGTGGTGGGAACACCGGCGCAACGGTCGGCGAAAGGAAGGCGAGGAAGTCGGTCCGCCGTTTCCGGTCGTCGACTTTAATAAGCCGAGGGTGCGCCATCTGGCCGGCGTCGTGCTCGCACTTACCTTGATTAACGTGTTGATCTTGTCCACGGTCAGTTACAAGGGCGTGGTGTACATGGAATCGCCCGAGTTCTGCGGCCAGGTCTGCCACACGGTCATGGAACCGGAGTTTACGTCTTACACCGCATCGCCACATGCCCGCGTGGCGTGCGTGGAATGCCATATCGGTCCGGGCGCGCCGTGGTTCGTGCGCTCGAAACTGTCCGGGTTGCGCCAGGTGCTCGCCGTCGCGTTGCACACCTACGAGCGTCCCATCCCGACGCCGGTGGCCAACCTGCGGCCTTCGCAGGACACCTGTGAGCATTGCCACTGGCCGAGCCGCTTCGCGGGCGACCGCATGAAGGTCCTGTCGAAGTTTGGCGAGGACGAGGCCAATACGCCCATGAAGAGCGTGCTGCTTATGCACATCGGCGGCGGCCATGGCGAAGGAAGCGGCATCCATTCCTGGCACATCGATCCCGACAAGCAGACGACTTATTTCACTTCGGATCCGACGCGGCAGAGAATCGACGTCGTGCGCGTTACCGAGAAAGACGGAACCGTCACCGAATATGCGGCGACGGATGAGGACGGCAAGCCGATATCGCCCGAAGGCCTGACCGCGCGGCGTATGGACTGTCTGGATTGCCATAACCGGCCCACGCACATCTTCTACATGCCGCCGCAGGCCATGGACGCCGCCCTGCAGACTGGAACGATCGATGGCAGCTTGCCCTACGTCAAGAAAATCGGTGTGGAGGCTCTGACGGAAGCCACAGGCGAAGCGGGCGATCTTGAGAAGATCGCCGAGAAGGTCCGGGCGTTCTACAAGAAGGATTACGGGGATCGCTACGCCGAACTCGAGAAGAGCATCGAGCAGGCCATCGTGGGTATCCAGGCGGCCTACAAGCGCAATGTGTTCCCTGAAATGGACGTTACCTGGGGCACCTACCCCAACAACATCGGCCACGAACCCGCGCACCCCTCTCCGGGCTGCTTCCGTTGTCACGATGAATCGCACGTTTCCAAGGACGGCCAGACCATCCGGCAGGATTGCATGCTCTGCCATACCCTCCTCGCCGAGGAAGTGGAGAACTTGGACATCCTGACCCATCTCACGCTTCAGCCGCCCGCCGCCGAAGAGGCTCCGGCGGAGGAGACTCCCGCGCCCGAGGCCGAAACGGCCTCCGCGCCCGCACAATAGACGCAACTATATCTGTGGCACCCCCAAGTCCGGCTTTACGGGCTTGGGGGTGTTGCATTCAGCGGAGCCTTGACGTATTCAAGCCAGGCGCTTCAAGGAGCTCGAAAGATGAGATCGCCGCCGGGGGCTTTATAGTCGTCCAGCGTGCCGCCGTCGTTTTGCATGTCCGCGCCGGCGCTGTAGAGCGAATAGCCGTTGTTGTCCGCGCTGTAACAGAATCCTTGCCCCGTGAATGAATCGGCGGGGACATTCGATAGATACGCCGGGGCCAGTTGATCCAGCGAACCCGGATACGCGCCCTGTTCAATGCGGAAGGCTTCCAGCGCGGCCTGGATGACGGTGCCGTCCCGCAATGCAGCGGAATAGGCCGCCCTGCTGGGGAGATTCTGAATCGCCCCAAACCCCAAGGCCGCCACTGTGGAAGTCGGGCTTTGCGGCGACCCTGCCGACTGCGTTTCCCAGTAGGGTAATTCGAGGGATTCGGCCATTCCCTCATAGGCCGCAAGATACTCGTGCGCCGCGGCCAGCAATTCTTCGTCGGACGACTCCAATACCCACTGCCGTACGTCATCGCCGTAAGTGATATCGGGCGCCAGGAAGAACGCGCGAACATCCTCGCCGGTCTTGAATTCGGCGGCAAACCAGGCGCCAAAACTCTCGGCTTCATTTTGAACCGCCTGGCTCATGGGTACTTCTCTTGCCTCGATCGCCTGGATTCGCGCGATATAGGCGCGGCATTCCGCTGCCGTGACGTTCGAATTGACGAGCGCGTTTCCGGCCGCATCGGTGGCTTGATCCAGCAAGGCATAGCCGACCAGTTCGTTGACGACGCATCCGCCCCGGGACGACTCGTTGGCAAACTCGGCGATGGTGGCGAAATCCTCAAACGCCGCGGCAACGTTGCCCTGCGACGCATACATCTGGCCCTCCGCCGCCATCAGCCGTGCCAGCGTCCTATACTTAGAGGCGTAGTCGAGGAGTTCAAGCGGGCCGCTGGCAAGCGGCAGTTCCGCGTTGCCCCGTTTGATCCCTTCGCGAATGGCTGCGAACGCATCCTGACTGGCTGCAATATACGCCATCAATTTCGGGTCGTTTGTCCAGCCGTTGCGCTGGATTTCGTCCAGGCAATCCTCGAGCCAGCTCTGATCGAGGTCCGGGGTCAATTCCGATGCCAGCAGAAAGAAATGCGCGCCGTTATCGGCCGGGATGTCGTTTGAGGTAATAGAGGCCGGGGAGGTCACTCGACTTTTTGGGGCGGCGGCGAGCCGCTGCAGGAGCGTGGCAAATGGGACCTTGCCTTCGGGTGTGGTGAGAGCGGGCGAATCCTTCTTGTCCTTCGGCACCCTGGCATCCTGCCTGGACGTGTTTTGCGTTGTTGCCTGCAATAGAGGACTCGCTGTAGGCGGCTTGGCGCTTGACGTGCCCGCGGCGTCGTGGCGAGTCGCGGTTAACGCGCGATACGCCGTAACGCCTCCGGCTGTGAAGACGGCGAGGGCCACGAGTGCGGCGATCCCTGCAAGGACTTTCTTAATCACGACGGCGCCTCCTCCCGCGATGAGCGGGGAAACGATCGAGGATTTCATTCCCGCGAGTGCCAGTTTGCCGAGCGAAGCGCGTAGCGTGGGAGGGGGCATCTCGATGCCGTGGCGGGCCAGCAGGGGCGCCAGACCGGGCGCCGCATCGATGCCCTTGCGGCGCAGCGCGGCGCGCACCTCCTCCAGGCCCTGCTGAACGCGTTTTGCCAGGGTGGACTTGGGCACGCCGAGCAGCCGGGCCAGTGTCGCATACGAATGGCCCTCGAGAAAATGGCGCACGAGCGGCACGCGCAATTCTTCCGGAAGTGCTGAAATGGCTTCGTCGAGATGGGCCTCGATGCCGCTCCAGTGGGGCTCGACGGTTTTCTGGAGCTGATTCGCAAAGAGGTCGTCTCGCCGTGCCCGACGGGCATTTCCTCGGAGACGGTCCAAAGCACGATGCGTCGCCAGCCGGTGAAGCCAAGGTCCTAATGGTGAGCCGTCCCGCCGCTCGAGCAGATAGACGAAACATTCCTGCGCTACGTCCTCCGCTTCGCTCGGATCGTTCAGGATGCGCCTGCATGTGGCATAAACGAGCCCCGCATAACGCGTCGCAATCTCCGAAAACGCTTCCGCGTCGCGCGAAGCATTCCATCGATCGAACAGCACGTTGTCGGGGAGGTGGTCCACGGCCTGCGCTCCTTTCACAAGAACATCGCCGCCGCCGGGGCAAACGTCCACGGTGAGGTCCATCAAATCTGTCCAAATAGCCCAACGCGTATTCGGAACCGGAAAGGCCGCCATCCCAGGATCCCATTCGCGTTGCAATTATCTCATCGACGTCAATTGCCCCAGCAACGCCACATCCCGGTATTCCGCATCGGCGTCGGCATACACCGCATCTAGCAGCATCGGCGTCTCGGGAAGGGCGCGAAGGAAGTGTTCCGCGTCTTCGCACGCGGGCGGTCCCGCAAGCGGCGCTTCGGAGGTCCAGATCGTCCCGTTGAGGTCATACGCCGGCGAAGACACCAGCCAGAGTCCTACGCGCTCCTTCATGGCAGCAATGTCCTCCGGCGTCTTGCCCGAATCAACCAGCAGCGCCAGGCTCAATGCCAGCCGCAGATTGGGTGAAGCGGCGCGATCCTGGAACTTAACGAGGTCGTCCAGGGACAGGAATTTCGTGCTCTGGCGCAGGTGAAGTGTAATGCTCTGTTCCGCGGCCCTGGCGCAGAGGGTCTTCAGGGTTGCATCAAAGGCAGCCACTGTCTGTTCGAACGTGAAGTTGTTTTCCGGCACGCGATGCAGCGAGAGAATGAGGTCGCGTGAGCCGAGCGCCGCCATCTTTCTTAGTACATCGTCGATGATTGCCATGCTTGCCGCATACTCGGGCGTGTCGTTGTCGATGAGGCGCAGATCCGGATAGAGGTTGATGCCGGAGGTGAGGTCCACATATACGCGCAGGCCTTGACGCGCAATCCACCCGGCCTCGCGGGCAAGGGCGGCCTCCTCGCGGTTGTAGAGGTAACGCCAGTCGACTGAGATGCCGTCGAAGTGTTCGAAGAAGGTCGGTCGGGCCAGTATGGCTTCCTTTATGGAGTTGGCCTTGCCCAGGGGCAGCATGCGGCCATTCGGTGCGGGTGGTGGAGTGGCGTGGGGAATCTCTACTACGCCTTGCTCTGTGACGCGCACGCGGAAGATCCGCACGTCGCCGCCCGCGATGGCGTCGGCAGTGCTCGTGCCGACGTCTTTGCCTTCCTGGCCCGTGGGGAGATAGCCCTGCGCCGATTTCTCAGACTGGTCCAGGGCCAGTTCTTCGACGGACTCGAGAGGTCCGCAGCGGGACTCGATCTTGAAGGGCAGCGGTTCGAGCGAATTGTTGGCAATCCCCAGCGTGTATTCGCCGGGGCTTTTGCGACAGGCGATGACACTGAGCCCTTTGCCGGCTTCGAAAAGCGTCTGGCTCTTGAGCGCCGCGTCGAACACGGGGCGCACGTGGGCCAGCAACGGGTACGGTTTTGCGAGGGGCGCGTCGATCTCCGTGCGAATGGTGCCGCTCACGGCGGGTGTTTCGGCCACACCCATCTCGCTTGCGAGCACCGTGACGAGGCCTTTGCCGCAGGCGGCATGGATGATTGCGGGCATATTGCCGCAATGCGCGCGCACGTTCGCCTCCGCCGGATGCCGCAAGGGATACATCGCGAACGGCGCCGTCTCGGCAACGTCGCCCGCTTCGGTTTTCACGATCGTGCCCGCCGGTTGATGCACGATGGGACCGTCAACGCTTATTCCAGCGAGACCGTCCGGCAGCTTCGCGAGATTCCCCGCGGTGATTACCAAGTTGCCGCCGCGCTCGGCATAGGCCTGGAGTTTGTCGCGCAGTTCCGCGCCGCCGCTCATGCCGCCCGCCACGATGAGCAGGGGATACCGCTCCAACGCCCACAGCGGCGCATCGCTCAGCAGGCAGTCGGCCGAATCCCCGTAGGGCGTCGGCACCGCGAAGCCCAATTCGTTGTGGTAGAACGACGAGTCCTGATACCCCGGATAAA
>JAVEWL010000714.1:0-3282 GCA_034004565.1 FCB group bacterium
GGAATGTATTGCCGCCGCTGAGCGACGAGGATGATCCGCGCACGGAGGACCGGCTCGAACCGAACGCGCTGCCGATCGTGGTGCCGCCGTTTGGGGAGCAGGTGCGCGAGAAGCTTCCCGCGCTGCCGCAGGGCAAGGCCGTGCGCCTCGCGGTGAACGACGGCGGCGCGCTGGTGGCGGTGTCGGACGGCGGCGCGGCGTTCGTGCTCGGTGGGGACGGCCAGTGGGCGCCCGCGCCGGCAGGAACCGCGGCGCCTTCGGCCGCGCGTGAAGTGAAGCAGGGTTCGGACGTTTGGACGCTGGCCGACGGGGTGCTTTCGTTGAACGGCCAGAGGGTCGAGACCTTCGGCATTGATGGGCCGCTGGCGTCACGGGTGACGGCCATCGCGCTCGATTCGAAAGGCACGCTCTGGGTTGGCACGCCGCTGGGGCTTAGCCTGCGCGGGGCGGACGGCACGTGGACGGCGGTGCGCGGGAAGCAGGGGCTGCCGTACGAGGATGTGACGGCGCTCGCATTCGATGCGCAGGACAACCTCTGGATCGGCACGACGGGCGGCGCGATTTTGCACAGGCCGTATGCCGAAGGCCGGAAGTGGTTTTACCGCGCGGGCAAGCGTTATCTGCCGAACGATAACGTGCTGGACGTGGCGGTTGCGCCGGACGGTTCGGTGGCGTATTTCGCGACGGATGCGGGTCCGGCGGCGATCCGGACGAAGACGACGACCCTACTGGAAAAGGCGCAGACGATTGAGCGCATCTTGAGCGAGCGTCACCGCCGCTTCGGGCTGGTGGCCGAGGGCAGGCTCAACGATGCCGAGAACCCGACCTCGACCACTATCGAGGACATCGACAACGACGGGCTGTGGACGTCGTACCACGTGGCCGCGATGTCGCTGCGCTACGGCGCCACGGGCGATCCCGCCGCGAAGGAATCGGCCCGCCAGAGCATGCACGCGCTGTACATGCTGCAGGATGCGTCGGGGATACCGGGTCTTGTGGCGCGCAGCGTGGTGTCGCCGGAAGTCGGCAAGACCAAGAACGCGCAGTGGCGTCCCACGCCGGACGGGAAGTATTACTGGAAGAGCGACACGTCGAGCGATGAGATCGACGGGCATTACATGGCGTTCTACACGTACTGGACGCACATCGCGAAAAACGATCCCGAAGAGCGCGACCGGTGCATTCAGCAGGTGCGCGAAGTCACCGATTACATCGTGGACCACAACTATCAACTCATCGACTGGGACGGGGAACGCACGCGGTGGGGCTTCTGGAATCCCGAGAACCTGAACGACAACCCGACGCATTACCTGGAGAACGGGCTGAACAGCCTGGAGATTCTGTCGTTCTTGAAGACGGCGTACACGGTTACGGGCGACGCGAAGTATGAAGAGCATTATCAGAAGCTGATTCGCGAGCACGGGTATCTCAACAACGTGCTGCTGAGCAAGAAGGTGTTCCCGGACATGAACAACCACTCCGACGACCAGTTGGGCTACGTCGCGTGGTACCCGCTCTTGCAGGCGGAGCAGGACCCGGCCATCAAGGCGACCCTGACGGCGGCGGTGCGCCGGCACTACAAGATCGTGCGGCCGGAGAAGCCGAGCTGGTATACGTTCGTGACGGGCACGGTGGATCCGCATTACGTGCACTTCGAGGATGCGGTCGAGAACCTGCGCGAGATTCCCACGGATCGCCGGCAGTATGAGACGTTCAATGCGCGGCGCGCGGACGTGGTCTATGACCCGAGCGAGGATCGCTTTGAGCGGAAGCAACTGATTCACGTGCTGCCGGCCGATGAGCGCGCGTTCGCGAAGTGGAACAAGAATCCCTATCTTCCCGACGACGGCGACGGCGAGCTCATGGAAGACGACGGTGCGGCGTATCTGCTGCCCTATTGGATGGGCCGCTTCCACGGGTTCATCGCGGAAGCGCAGTAGTAGGCCGGATAATTCGCAGCACCCCCAAGTCGGTTTCAGGACTTGGGGGTGTTTCCTTTTTGACAGGATGGACTGAGGACGAAGATCACCACCAAGGCACAAAGACTCAAAGAACTGCCAAGAATGGGTCATATAGGTCATATTGGTCATATGGGTCTTATGGGAAGTATGGGAGTTATGGGAAGTAAGAGATGCAGTTCTTTGAGTCTTTGTGGCTTGGTGGTGATGTTCTGAAGAAAAACACCCCCAAGCCATGAAGCCGGCTTGGGGGTGCCACGAATCGTCGGGAGAAAGGGGCTGGTGAGGGGGCGTTGGCCTCAGTTGCCTTTTCTCTGTTTGAGGAGCCATTCGATGGCTTTGGGATCGTTGTAGGTGGCGTCCCAGGAATTGTGGTCGAGGTCTGTGAACTCGGTGTAGTCGATCTTGCCGCCGGCGTTGCGGACGGCTTCAACCATTTCGCGCGACTTCTGGACGGGCACCACGCTGTCCTTGGCGCCGTGGAAGGCCCAGATGGGGACTTTCGCGAGTTGCGGAGCGTCCAGCGGGTTGCCGCCGCCGCAGACGGGCATGAGGGCGGCGAACCGGCCGGCGTGGACCGCGCCGTATTGCCAGGTGCAGAAACCGCCCATGGAGAGGCCGGTGAGGTAGATTCGCGCGTGATCGATGTTGTAGTCGTCGAGCGTGGCTTCGAGTGACGCGTCGATGTCGTTGGTGGACTTGTCCCACCAGACGCCTTCGGGACATTGCGGCATAAGAACGACGCAGGGGAATCGGTCGGAGTGCATGCGGATGGCGCGTCCGATGCCGACGTCGGTCTGAGCGAGGCCGTCGTTTCCACGCTCTCCGGCGCCGTGGAGGAAAACGATGAGGGGCCAAGCCTTTGTGGCGTCGTACTCCCTGGGCACGTACACGACGTAGCGGCGCGCGTTCTTACCTTCGTAAAGTGTCTTGTTGATGAATCCCGAGTTCATGGGTGGATTTGCCTTGATTTGCGTATGGCTTTCAACCGCACTTACACTGATGCACGCCGCCGAGAGGATCGCCAGGCACGCACATGCCGCCACTTTTGCCCACAGGTTCGCAATCATTCTGTTCACCTCCTCGATGAGGCGGTACGATACGCCTGGGCGTGGGCGGGGATCAACTGCGGGGTCCAGGGTCCAGGGTTTAGGGTCTGGCTAGGGGAGTGCGCGGAGGCGAACCTACATCCGTCCCGCTAGACCCTAAATGACAAGTGTCAGGACATCGTTCATTGAATTGTGTGCCAGGACATCGTTCAGTCTCAAGCTTGCTGAGGCGCCGGATCGCAGAAGATGTGCTTTTCCAACTACGGGGAGAAGCA
>JAVEWL010000715.1:0-3281 GCA_034004565.1 FCB group bacterium
TGGCGCGCCCCCTCGAGTTCCGCTTGAAGGTGGCACCCGGACAAAACCTCACCATCATGCGGCTGAAGTCTTTCCTTGCTTTTTCTTTCCTCGTTCCTCGTTCCTCGTTCTTCGTTCCTCTCCCCGAAATTGGCTTTCCCCCCTCCGATCCCTATTATGGTGCCCAAGGCAAAAACGGAGGAGAAAACAATGTTCGAACGTATGGTTCTGGGTCTCACACTCTGCGCAGGGCTCGCCGTGGCGCAACCCGCCCCGCTCGAGGCCGGCAAGGATTTCATCTACGTGTGCGAAGACGCCGGCGCGGGGGCCTATGAGGCCTTCCCGGACGTGTGCCGCCTCCAGGACGGCCGCCTCATGGCCGTGTTCTATGCGGGCTGGGAGCACGTATCGCTGCCGGACGAGGCGCACCCGAAAGGCGGGCGCGTGTCCATGTGCTTCTCCACCGACGAGGGCAAGACCTGGACCCCGGCCGAGACACTCTACGACGGGCCCGACGACGACCGCGATCCCTCCATCGTGCAACTGTCGAACGGACATCTCCTTTGCGACTACTTCTCGCTGCGCAAGAAGGACGACGGCGGCTATACGGGCCTCGGCAGTTGGGTCGTCGAGTCGGCCGACAACGGCAAGACCTGGTCCGAGCCACGGCTCATCTCGGCCGACTACTACTGCAGCTCCCCCATTCGCGAACTGGCGGACGGCAACCTCATCCTGGGCCTCTACCGCGAATCGTCGAACGATGCCAACGGTTCGGTGGTCCTGTCGAAGGACAAAGGCCAAACCTGGGGCGCGGTCATCGACATCGACAACGGCGGCCTGCGCCTCGACGCGGAAACCGACGTCATCGCCCTTAAAGACAACAAGCTCTACGCCGCCCAGCGCACGGCAAGCGAGAGCATGCGCTACTCGGTCTCCGAGGACGGCGGGCAGACCTGGAGCGTCTCGCAGCCGATGGGTTTCCCGGGCCACAGCCCCTACCTCCACCGCGCGCCGGGCGACATTATCGTCTGTGCGCACCGGCTCCCGCAGACGAGCCTGCATTTCTCGACCGACGAGTGCAAGACGTGGAGCGAGAACGTCATGGTCGACAATGAAAAGCACGGCGCCTATCCGAGCATGGTCACGCTGAAGGACAACTCGGTCCTCATCATCTATTACGAGGAAGGCGCGAACTCAAGCATCCGCGCGCGCAAGTTCAATGCAAAGGCAGACGGAATCGAATGGCTGAAGTGGTAGACAACGCGCCGGAAGCCATTCGCGACGTCGAGGAGCTCGAAGACCTGCTCTCCGAGCCGTCGTCGGCGCTGGTCCAATACTTCCGCGAACTCGAAGGCGACCTCGCCATCCTCGGCGTCGGCGGGAAAATGGGGCCGACGCTCGCGCGCATGGCCGCGCGGGCCGTCGAAGCCTCGGGCAAGCCGCGGCGCATCACCGCCGTCTCATCCTTCTCGCAAGCCGGATTGCGCGAGCGCTTGGAAACGCTGGGCATCGAGACGGTCCGCGAAGACCTGCTCGCGCCCGGAGCCGTCGAACGCCTGCCCGATGCGGCGAACGTCGTCTATATGGTCGGACGGAAGTTCGGCTCGACCGGCGCGGAATGGGACACCTGGGCCACCAACGTGCTGGTCGCGGGCCGCGTCGCCGAGCGCTATCAAACGTCGCGCATCGTCGCATTCTCCTCGGGAAATGTGTATCCCTTCGTGCCCGTCGATTCCGGCGGCGCGACCGAGGAAACGCCGCCCTCGCCCGTGGGCGAATACGCCATGTCGTGCCTGGGACGCGAGCGCATGTTCGACTACTGGGCGCACAAGGCCGGCACGAAGGTTCTACATTACCGGCTTAATTACGCCGTGGAACTGCGCTACGGGGTGCTGGTTGACCTCGCGTTGAAGGTCCTCCGCGGCGAAGACATCAACCTCTCTGCCGGGCACTTCAACGTCGTATGGCAGGGCTATGCGAACGAGGTGGCCCTGAGAGGCCTGGCCTTGGCCGGCTCGCCGCCGGCCATACTGAACGTCACGGGGCTGGAAACGGAGTCCGTGCGCGAGACGGCGGAGCGGCTGGGCGAATTGCTCGGGCGAACGCCGATCTTCACCGGCGGCGAAGCGCCCACGGCCCTGCTCAGCAACGCCAGACGCTGTCACGAACACTTCGGGCCGCCGCAATACGACATCGAAACCATCCGCACCTGGATTGCGCAATGGCTCGTGTCCGGCGGTGACCTTCTGGGCAAACCCACGCACTTTGAAGCTCGAGACGGGAAATTCTAAACATGCCAATTCCGATGCCGCCCGCGGAAGTCGTCGACCTGCTGCGTGCCGGGCTTGTCATCCCCGCGCATCCCCTGGCCTTGACAGTCAACCGGCGCTTCGACGCGCAGCATCAGCGCGCGTTGACGCGGTACTACCTCGCGGCAGGCGCGGGCGGCCTGGCGGTCGGCGTGCACACGACCCAGTTCGCCATTCGCGATCCGAAGGTGGCCCTGTTCGAGCCGGTGATCGAGTTGGCGGGCGACACCATCGACGACTATACCGCCCAGACCGGCCGCACCATCGTCAAGATCGGCGGCATTGTCGGACAGACGCAGCAGGCCGTGCGCGAGGCAATGCTGCTGCGCAACCACGACTATCACGTGGGACTCCTGAGCCTCGCGGCCATGCGGGACGTGAGCATCGACAAGCTCATCGAGCACTGCCACGCGGTATCGCAGATCATTCCCCTGATGGGCTTCTACCTGCAGCCGGCGGTGGGCGGACGCCCCTTGCCGGTCGAGTTCTGGCGACGGTTCGCGCAGATCGAGAACGTCGTGGCGATCAAGATTGCGCCGTTCAATCGCTACCAGACGCTCGACGTGGTACGCGGCGTGGCCGAGGCGCACCGTGCCGATACCATCGCGCTGTACACGGGCAACGACGACAATATTCTCATCGATCTGCTGACCCAGTACCGCATCCGGACCGGCGCGGGCGACGTGTCGCTGCGCATGGCGGGAGGGTTGCTTGGCCACTGGGCGTGCTGGACCCGCAAGGCCGTCCGGCAGTTCGACGAGTGCCGGCGCCTGGCCGCAGAGCACGGCAGCGTGCCGGAACCCATCATGATGCTTTCAAACGAGATCACCGACGCCAACTCGGCCTTCTTCGACGTGCGGAACAGTTTCCGAGGCTGCATCGCGGGTATCCACGAAGTGCTGCGCCGGCAGCGCCTGCTCGCCGGCCGCTGGTGCCTCGACCCGGACGAGGACCTCTCGCCGGGACAGATGGAGGAAATCAACAGGAGATCGG
>JAVEWL010000716.1:0-3279 GCA_034004565.1 FCB group bacterium
ATGATCAACTATGACAACCCGGACGAGCCGCAGTATGCGGGCGACTCGCTGCGGGCGATTGACGAGGACGGGAATGAGTTTTCGCTGCACCCGATTGACGCCAATGGCTGGTCGGCGATGAATGTGGGAGGCAAGACGTTTCCAGTGATGTGGGAGTTCTTTTCGACACGGGTGGCGGACACGACTACCACGGGTCTGGGCGCGACGGTGCTTTACAACGACGGGCACGTGGACTATGTCCGGTATCCGGGGGGGTACCCGGCCTCACCGACAGTGGCGGAGTTGTCGCGGCGGTTTATGGAACAATCATAGGAATTCCGTGGGGAGAATTCTGAATGGTGAATGATGAATTCTGAATGAAGAATGCCCCCAGCGGTTTTGTGGCACCCCCAAGCCGGCTCTATGACTTGGGGGTGTGGGTTTGCAAAGCACGTAAAACACAGTAACGGCGCGTTGTGGGGCGGGGCGGGTTCTGGTAGGCTATGGGTGGTGAAGCTGCACCGGTCCCACATTTTTTTCATTTCTAATCGCCTCTTCGTTTGATGTTCATTCTGGCGTGTCACGGGAGGTTCTGTGTTTTTCATCCGGACGGTCATATTCGTTTCCCTGGCGCTGGGTATTGGCGCGTGCGGACCGCGTGAGGAGAAGGTTGCGACGCCTCCGCCCGCAGCGGCGCCTGCGCCGCCTCCGGCGCCGGGCACCGTGCAGGCGTTGCGCCTGACGCCGGAGTCGGCGACGCTGGCGGTGGCGTTTCGTTCGTCGGGGGAGATGTTGGACGAGTGGCTGGAACTGGCGAAGCGTTTATATCCGCGTCCGGAGGAGCTTCAGGCGCTGGTGGACGAGGGGCTGCGGATCGGTTCGGAGGAATTGAAGGCGCCACGCGCGGGGTCATTTTCGGAACTGTTGCGCGCGCAGGGAATCGACCCGGTGGGACCGGCGGCGTTGTTCGTGGACACGTCGCCGATGACGGAGGCGTACCGGGCGGCTTCAGGGCGCCTGGGGGGTGGGGCCAATGCGGAGGGCGTGCGGCCCTGGCGGCCGTTGTCGGAGCCCGAACCCACGCCGCGGCGCATCGACATCGAGGCCTCGCCGGTGCTGGCGGCGGCGTTCCGGTATGTGGACGCGGCGCTGGCGGAACGGGCGGCGAAGGATTTCGTGGCGCGGGGCGCGCAGGCGGATCCGGAGCGAGTTGACTCTTCGAACGAGGTGACGATCCACGTGTTGAGCGTGGGGAAGTTGGGATATGTGCTGCGCGACGGCTGGCTGATTCTTGGAAATTCGGAGGCGTTCGTGCAGAAGGTCGCGCAGCGGATTGAGCGTCCGGCGGCCGTGCGGTACGGGTCGGCGGATGTTCCCGCGCGGCCGACGGACCAGGCGGTGGCCCTGGTGCGGGCCGATGTGCTGGCCCAGCTTGCGCGCGATGTGTTGCCATTGGTGGCGCTGGCGCGGCCCCGGCTGGCGCCGTGGATCGAATTGCAGTATCCGTTGCTGGAGCGGGGCGCGAATGCGTATTCGAGCGATCCGGCCGTGGTGACGCTGGAGCGCGACGGGGACAAGATCGAGTTGCTTTCGAGGCTGGACTATTCGCGGCATCCAAACCTGGGGAAGGTGTTCGGGGCGCCAGCGCCGTTGGGATTGGCGAGCCTTTCGCCGGAAGCGACGGTCGGGATGTTGTCGTTCCGCATTACGGACGAGACGAAGAACACGCTGGAGTCGGCCTGGTTCGCGGGGTTAAAGGAGCGGCGCATCCGGGATTCGCAGGTGCAGATGAGCCTGGGGGTCATGCGGCTGCTGTTGAGCCTGACGCGGAACAATGTGGCCATTGCGGTGACGGGGGTGAAAGATGGTTGGCCTTTGGGGGTGGTCGTGATCGAGGTGGAGAGCCCGGAATCGACCAAGGCGTGGCTGGCGACGATGGGGATGAGCCTGGAGCCAAGCGAGGTGTATCAGGGCACCGAGCTCATGCAGGTGCCGTTGCCGTTGCCGGTGGAAGTCCATTACGGGTTCTCGGGAAACCGTTTGATTTTGACCGATGATTTGGCCGCGCTGCGGAGCGCGCTGGATTTGGCGCAGTCGGGGGCGGTGTCGCCGTTCTTCACGGCGTTGGACCCGCCGTTTGACCCTTCGAGGCCGCGGTACAACGGGCTGGTGTTGACGGACCGGTTTTTCGGGGAGGTGCTGCGGCCGCTGGTGGTGGGGTCGCGGCAGGAGGGCGATCTCGTGGCGGCGACGGTGGCGCAGGCGGCGGCGAATGTGCGGCAGGTGCGAGCGTCACGCTCGGTGGAAAACGGGTGGCGCGAGGGGCGGGTGACGTTGTATCTGCGGCCGGAGGCGGGTGGGGGAACTGAGAATAATTCCGAATGATGAATGGAGAGGTTTGTCTTGCGGGGATGTCAAGCGATTTCGTGTTTTGAGAATTGGGTGTTATAGTTCTTCTGGGTAACGGGATGGAATCGAGGACGGTTGCGCCGGCGTTTCAGGCTTAACGCAGGAATTGCAATTTGGATGTTGAACGTGTCCGCGAAAAACGTCTTCTTCAAAGAAGAATTCCCCAGCACATACGAGGCGATGTCTTCGACGCTTGCTCAAGCGCTTAATGCGCTGATCACGCGGAAGTGGATAGGTCCCGAGCAGGAGTTCTACGCCCGGCTGTGCCTCGAGGAAGCGCTGGTGAATGCCATCGAGCACGGGAACTGCGGGGACCGCGAACGGCGCGTGGGGCTGGAGATGGCCGAGGACGGCGATACGTGCGTGATCGCGGTGTGGGATGAGGGGCAGGGGTTCTGTTGCGATGGGATACGGGTTCCGGACTGTACGCACAAGGGCGGCCGGGGCCTGTGTTTGATTAAGCATTTCATGGATAGGATTGAGTTCGACCCGGTTTCGAGACGTTTTGAAATGGCGTTTCGGCGCAATTCGTTGAGCAAAGGAGCCTAGAGGATGGCACAAGAACCGCTGGTAACTTTCGAAGAACATCCCCCCATTACCGTCGGGCTGATTCTGTCGACCAGCGTGCTGGACGCGTTGAATGTAACGCAGTTCGGCAATCAGGTGTTGGCGCATATTCAGGGCAGAACCGCGGTCAAGCTGCTCTTGAGCTTTGAGCGGGTGAATTATCTTTCGAGCGCGGTGCTGACGGAATTGCTGCGCATTAACGAGGCCGTGCGGGAATTGCAGGGGCAATTGCGGTTGTGCGCGCTGAACAGCGATATCCGGAAGGTGTTCGAGATCACGAACCTGGACCGCATCTTCGTGATCTATGGCGCGCCGGACGAGGCG
>JAVEWL010000717.1:0-3278 GCA_034004565.1 FCB group bacterium
GGGATTGCCTACCGCCTCGTTGTCCAAAAATCGAAAATCCAAAATCCAAAATCGAAAATTCTTAAATGACTTCCCATTCGTCGTACGACTCGGGCGGGCTGTAGATACGCTGCCGGTCGGTGTCGAGCAGGCGCGGCCGCGGCTGCAGCGCGGAGCGGAGACTTGGGAAGCCCGTGAAGCGTTCGCCGCTTTCTTCGTAGCACGCGATCAGATGAAGGTACAGGAGAATGCGCGCAGTGCGCTGTTGCCGGGGCGTGGCGTAGTAGATGACGAGGCCGTTCTCGACCGCGTACCGGAACTTGTCGGAGCCGTCCGCGCCGCCGGGGGACTTGCCGAAGTCGAGCAGGTCGAGGCCGCGGAGCACGCCCGTGTCGCGACGCGACTGCGTGCGGAACTCGACGTCCATCCGGTCGTACAGGTCGATGAGCTTGTCGAACCAGTGGAAGATCGTGCGGTAGCCTTCCTCGTTGATGTCGAGTTCCATCCGTACCGAATGGGCCGTGGCGCTTGTCTGTCGCGCGAGCAAGGCGTTGCGCGCGGGCTGTTCCTCGGGGATGGTGCGCACGCGGGCCTTTTCGGCCGCCTCGCCGTAGTTGAAGCTCTCGAGGATGGTCGGCAGGGTGAATTTGCCCTGCGAGAGCAGCGCGTATTCGCGCAGCATCGGCACGGCGATCCGGTCGTGCTGCAGGATTTCGTCCACGGCGGCATCCGGGGCGAAGATTTCCGCGCGCCAATCGTTCCATAGATCCGAGAACAACTGTCGAAGCTGCCAGCCCGTGCCGCCCGGCTGCGGGCTCAGCGCCTTCATGAGGAGATCCGCAACGCGCCCTTCGAGGTTCCAGTCTTCCGGGTCGAGGATGTCGTGATAGAACAGGTAGCGCAGGACGAGCAGGCGATCCAGGGCGAGCTGGGCCTTGTCTTCGGCCATGCGGGCCTGGCGCACGAGGATGTCGCTCCAGCGCTGACACCATTCGCGCAGTTGCCGCGCCAGCATGCTGCAGGGTTGTCGGCGAATGTCTTCGAGCGAGCCCGCGGCCACCTCGTCGAGCGTGAGCACGTTGCCGAACTCGCGCGTGAACTCCGCCGGGATGTCGGCGCGCAATAGGAGCTCGTCGTTTTCCGCGTCGTAGAGGCAGGACTTCTGCAAATCGGTGATGAAGGCGTACTGCGCGCCCATCGCGCCGGTGATGTCGACCAGTTCGCGCGTGACCTCGCAGAAATCGAGACCGCGCGTGGCCTGGAGACTCGGCGGTTGCAGGAGCCCCGGCGCCAGGAAGTGCGCCGCCATCGTCGGGCTATCGCCCACTTGCAGCACGTACGACACGGTCGGCAAGGCCGAACCGAAGGGCAATAACGCCACCGGATCGGGATCGTGCCAACCGAGCACGCTCAGGAATCGTTCCGCGAGACGATGCTGCTCGTCCTTGGTGGCTTCCGCAAAAAGCCGCCAGGATGCCTCGCACAGCCGCTGTAAATCGTGCCGCATTGCCGCCATTACGCCACCCCTTTTCCCTTCCGTACCGTGTAGCCGGCGGCCTCGATACGCCGCCAGACCACATCCTCCCGCCGTCCCAGGAGGTCAACGCCGTAGTGGAGAAACGGGGCCAGATCCCCGGGGTTCTCGGACAGGGCGCGGGAAAACTCATCGATAGACAAAACGCGAACGCTGTAGGCCCCGGGCGTTGCGCAGGCGAATTCTTCGCCCCGTTGCGTCACCACCAGCGCCCGCCCCTCTTCGGGCAGCAGAAACGCCAGGCGGACCGACTCGTCCGTGGCCACTTGTCCGCGCAACCGATCCTCGTCGCTCGCCGTCTTCAACACCATGTTGCGCAGTTCCGGAAAGAGCGGGAACTGCGTGTCGACGTGGTAATACGTGCGGTTGCCTTCCACGCGGCGGTACAACAGGCCCACGGCCGTGAGGCGCTCGAGCTCGCGCTGGATGGCCCGGAGCGGGATGCCCGTCGCCGCTTCGATCTGGCGCTGGTAATACGACCGCGTGGGATCCAGCATGAACAGGCGGAGCACCACCGGGCGCGTGCCGGAGGCAAACAAGCCCGTCAGCAGCTCCTCCCGGGTGGGTCGACTCACAAATGTAGTCAGTTCCGCCATCATGGTTGGTCATTCGCTCCAATTCTCGTTCTATCATAATCATTTCTGGAGAATAGTCAAGCGATTTTTACACTACATATTCGATTAAGAGCCACAAAATTAGATTGGGCATACAATATGTAGCAGAAGAAGGGTCCAGGAAAATGCGATTTCTGTGAGGAGTGTGCCGTCGGTGAGGGGCGTCGGGTTTGCGTAAATTACGCTGATTACGCAGGCGTGTAGTATGCCACCGCAGAGCAGGCTAGTTCAAGCAAGAATCCCCCAGGGAAGGTATGGGTGGCGCGTTTTTGAGCTGGAAATTGGGCTGTCCGGTGGCCATTGCCGGCGCCGTCGCATCGGCGCCCTTGTGCTATACTTAGGTTAAGGAGACTTCCAATGCGCATCTTGCTGCTTAGCGTGGTGTTGCTGGGGCTGAACGGCTGCATCCTGGAATTGCTCACCACCACTGCGATTCAGGGTGAATTGCAGGCGCAGAGCGCGTCCACGGCGGCCAAGGCGCTGGAGTACGCCAAGGAGTCCACGGGCCAGACGAGCGGGCAACGGGCCATCGATCTGTACAAGGCCGATAAGGGGGAAAACCCGCCGTCGCTCGAAGCGCTGGTACCGAACTACATTGACAAAGTACCGACACACGAGGACGGTTCGCCCTACGGCTACGATCCGGCCACGGGCACACTGCTGGATGCGCCGGTTTCCGTTGCGGTCGCGCCGACGCCCACGGGTCCCACTGCGGGCGACTGGCAAACGCTTACCGAGTTAAATAACGCAATACGCAACTATGCCAACGCTACCGGCACGTACCCCCCCACGCTCTACTCGCTCGTGCCCGGCTATCTCCCCGCCGTGCCGAAGACGGCGGGCGGTCAGGACTTCACGTATGACCCGCAATACGGTGCGGCCTATCTGCCGCAGTCGTCGGCCATGGGCGGCTCGACTCCTCCTCCCGCCGCGGCGGTGCCGCGCGGAGCGGGTGCCGTTGGCGGGGGCGGTCCGATGGGCGAAGCCATGACGGGTATCGGCATTTCGAACCAGCTCGACAGCATGAACAACTCGGCCACGTCGAGCGCTGGAAGCCGTGCCGGCGGAACCTTGCAGCGCAGCCAGGACGAGCACAACCAGCAGCAGGAAAAGGCCCTGGGCGATCTCGGTTTGTAAGCTCCAATGTCGGG
>JAVEWL010000053.1:0-15274 GCA_034004565.1 FCB group bacterium
GGTGCATCGCTTTGGGCGGCGGAAGACGGCGGTAGAGATTGTGACGGAGGCGACGGGGAAAGCGCCTTCGGCGGAGCCGTATTTGAGCTATCTTGAGACGAAGTATTTGGGGCTGTACCGGCTGTAGCGCATTTCTCGAGCTCGTATTCGTAACTCCCCTTTGTAAGGGGAGTTCTTGGTTGGACGAAGAACTCCCCTTACAAAGGGGAGTTACGAATACGAGCACGAACAAAGTTGGTCTGGTTGGGGAAATCCTTTCACGAAAGGACGGGACATATGAGTGGCAGTTGTTGTTCGGGTGGCAAGTGCTGCGGCAATAGCGGGGTCAATCGTCGGGATTTCCTGAAGGCGGCGGCGGCTTCGGCGGGCGGGCTGGCGCTGCTGGGCGGGCTATCGTTCGCGGACCAGCAGGCGGCGTTGAAGGCGTGGACGGAGGACCTCTCGAAGCCGGGTGAGCGGCGCGTGTACCGCAAGGATGAGTTGGAGAATATTGCATTCCCCTTGGGCGGTGTGGGCGCGGGGCAAGTCTATCTGACGGGCCGTGGGCAACTGGATTCGTGGCAGATCGTCAACAACTTCAAGACCGACGCGCACGCGCCGGGGGCGATGTTCGGATTGTGGACGCGCGTGGGCGGGCAGGTGAAGGCGAAGCTCTTGCAGGAAGGCGAGCGGGACGGTCTGCCGGGCGTACCCGCGGTGGAGTTTTCGGGCGAGTATCCGTTTGCGTGGGTCAATTACCTGGATGAAAGCCTGCCGGTGGCGGTGTCGATGGAGGCGTTCACGCCGCTGGTTCCGCTGGAGGCGGACGAATCGGGGCTGCCGCTGGCGTTGTTCACGTTCACGCTGCAAAACCGTTCGCAACAGGCGGTGGACGCGGCGATTCTGGGCACCGCGCCGAACTTGGTGGGCTGGGACGGCTATATGACGCTCGACGGTAACCGTTGCCCGAATTACGTCGGCAATTTCAACGCGATCGAGGAGCGCGCGGATGCCACGCTGCTCCATATGCAAACGCGGCCGGGTACGCCGCCGAGCCTGGGCGACACGCTCGAGTTCTACACCAACGACGGCGGGCTTGCGTCGCAGATGAGCTTTTGCGGGAATGTCAAGACGCACATGAGCCGCTTTACGCGCAAGGAGAACGAGACGGCACCGGCGGTGCTGTGGATCCGGCGCTACGACGGCGGGAGCACGCAGGCGCTGCAGGAGGGGCTTGATGCGGCGCAGCAGGGCGCGGTGGTGGTGCTTGCGGGCGACGCTTCGGGTCTGCTGGCCCTTGGCACCGCGGGCGGCGCGAGCGACGAGCGCGTTGTGTTCGAGGACTGGGAAAAGGGCAGCTATGAAGGCTGGACCGTTAAAGGCGACTGCTTCGGCGCCGCGCCCGCGACGGGGACCCTGCCGAATCAGCAGGCGGTGTCGGGTTGGAACGGCAAGAGCTTCGTAAACACGTTCGTAAACGGTGACGATACGACGGGGAAAGCGGTATCGAAAGCCTTCACGATTGAGCGGAATTTCATCCACATCCAGGTTGGCGGCGGGAAGCATCCCGGCGAGACCTGCGTAAACCTGGTTGTGGACGGGAATGTGGTGCACTCCGCGACGGGCGAGAACACCGAGCAGCTTCGACCGGTCCGCTGGGACGTGGCCGACCTCAAGGGCAAGACGGCGACCATTGAGATTGTCGACGGCCGCAAGGGGGGCTGGGGGCACGTGCTCGTGGGCGACATCGTGTTCAGCAACGCGAGCCTGTCGCCTTTCATCGATCCCGCGCTGCTGGAACGCTGCCACGCGGCATTGCCGCTGGCGTGGGCGTCGGGTGAACTGATTAATGCGGAGCTTGGTGTGCGCAAGGATTCGCCGTTGCTGGCGGGACTGCCCGAGGGCGAATTCAAGACGCGCGCCCACGCATCGTTCAAGGATGTTCAGTTGAAGGAGGGCGCGCGTGTGCTGCTCGAGACGGCCGAGGGGCAACCGCTGGTCGTGAGAGGGCCGCTGGGACAGGGCACGCTCGTGGTGTGCAACGGTCCCGTGCACGAATGGTTCGGATTGGCGCATTCGCGCACCGTAGCGGGCAATATCATTTCGCAAACATCGGGGACGACGTATACGCCGCAGACGGGCTGGGCGGAGGATTCGATTCCCTTCGGCAGCATGGCGCTGGCGGTGTTGCCGGGAGCCGATTCGGTGTCGGTGCGGCCGCAGTGGGACGATGCGAAGGCGCTGTGGGACGAGTTCGCGCGGCAAGGCAAGGTCGAGGCGGCCGGGAACGGGGAACCCAGCGCGGCCGGCCTGACGTGGAACGGCGCATTGAGCGCGGGCGTGCAATTGCAGCCGGGCGAGAAGCGGCGCGTGACCTTCGCGCTGGCGTGGCATTTCCCGAACCGCACGCGCGACCACCGCTACGGTTTCGGTCCGTGGTCGCCGGAGCCGTTCAATTACGACTTCCGGCTCGGCAACCGTTATAACAATCGCTTCAAGAGTGCCGCGGAGGTCGTCGAGTATTACGCGAAGAACGCGGAGCGGTTGGAAGGGGACACGCGCCAGTTCCACGATACCTTGTACGACACCTCCCTCCCACGCTGGCTCGTGGACGGCGTGAGCGCGAACATCGCGAGCGTTCGCAGCCCGATCTTCATCTGGCTCGAGGACGGTACCTTCGGTGGGTTTGAAGGGACGGATGCGTGCTGTCCGTTGAACTGCACGCATGTGTACAACTATGCGATGACGACGGCGTTTCTTTTCCCCGAATTGGAACGGAACGTGCGCGAGTTGGACTTGATTGTGCAGATGGATCCCGAGGGCCACTATATCCCCCACCGTCTCGTGGTGCCGCTGTCGCAGCCGCGCATGAAGAACGAGATTGGCGGGCCACACCATCACGCGCTGGACGGCGAACTGGGCGCGCTGTTGAAGCTGTATCGCGAGTGGCGGTTCGGAGGCGACAACGAGTGGCTCAAGAAGATTTGGCCGAACACGCGCAAGGTCATGGAGCACGTGCTTCGCGATCACGACGAAGACGAGGACGGTGTCATCCGCGGCGAGCAGCCGAACACGTACGACACGCACCTCTTCGGCAGCAACACGTTCATCGGCACGCTGTATCTGGCCTCGTTGCGGGCCGTGGAAGAGATGGCGAAGGCGATGGGCGAAGACGGATTCGCCGCCGTGTGCCGCGAACGCTTCCAGAAGGGGTACGACGGCTACGACAAGACCTGCTGGAACGGCGAGTATTACGAGAACATTTTCGATGCGCCGAATGCCAAGCCGGAGACGTATAACGAGAACAACTGCTACGGGCCGGGATGTTTTTCGGACCAATTGCTGGGGCAATGGTGGGCGTGGCTGCTGGATCTGGGCGAAGTATTGCCGCCGGAGCACATCAAGACGGCGCTGGGAGCCATCTACAAGTACAACTGGCGTTCGACGTTCGTGGATCATCATCACAACCAGCGCGTGTTTGCGGAAGGCGACGAAAAGGGCCTGTTGATGGGCACGTGGCCGAAGGGCGGGCGCCCGGAACGGCCAATTCTCTATTGCGACGAGGTGTGGACGGGCATCGAGTACGAGGTGGCGGCGCTGATGATCTACCAGGGGATGCTCGACGAGGGTTTGCAGGTCGCCAAGGCCGTGCGCGACCGCTACACGGGAGACAATCGCAATCCCTGGGCCGAGATCGAGTGCGGCGCGCATTACGCGCGGGCCTTGTCGTCGTGGTCGCTGCTGAATGCGGCGGCGGGGTTTGATTACGACGGCGCGACGGGGCGTTTGGGCCTGACGCCACGCATGACGGCGAACGCGTTTCAGTGCTTCTTTACGGCGGATCGCGGTTGGGGCACGGTGAATGCACATCGAAACGGCGCATCACAGCGCTACGGCGTGGCGCTGAAGGGTGGATCGACGCGCGTTTCGTCTTTGCGTGTGCCCGCAAATAGCGGAGCCGCGTACGCGCGCGCAGAGGCGAATGTGAACGGCGCGAATGTGCCCTGTCGCATCGAATCATACGATGGATATTGCTCGATCGCGTTCGAGCAACCGCTGACATTGAAGGCGGGAGAGGCATTGAGTGTCGAGTTGAAGCAGGCGTGATTGATGCATTCACCAGCGCAAATTGCTGAGGATGCAGTATAATCATGTAATGAAGGAGCGGCTGTCGCTCTAAGGTGTCCCGCTGTCACGGCGCATATCGCGCCACCGATGCAGCGGATCTCACAAGGAGAAGAATCCATGCCGACCCCACAGACCAGGACCGGCGGCGCTCGGGGCAATGCGAGCCCCAAGACCTCCAGCGCGAAGCCGGCCGCCAACAGGAAGACTTCCACCAGTTCGGCCCGTTCGGCCGGAACGTCGACTTCGGCACCCAAGGCCAAAGCAAAGACGGCCGGCGCGGGTGCGGCGAAGACTTCCCGCAGCCAGTCAACCCGGACCACAAGCACCAGCACCGCTTCGCGGAAATCGACCGCCGCGAAGCCGCAAGGCAAATCACAGGCAGGGTCGCAGTCCAAGACCCAAACCGGCAGCCAGACCAAGAGCAAGGCCGGCAGCCAGGCCAAAAGCCAGTCCAAAGCGCAGCCCAAGAGCCAAGCCGGCGGCCAGACCAAGAGCCGGGCGAAGTCTTCGTCCAGCCACGCCGGGGCCTCGAAGGCGTCGCAGCAGCAGAGCTCGGGCCCGATGCACGATGCATCCGCGGCAATCGCGAGCTACATCTCCGGCATGAAAAGCAACCTCAAGGAATGGGGCATTGAGATCGATACGCTGAAGGCAAAGGCCGACAAGGCCGGCGCCGGAATGCGCACCGAGATCAATCGCCAGATCGAGATGTTGCATGCCAAGCAGCAGGAGGCTTCCACTCGCCTTCAGCATTTGATGGAGGCTACCGGGCCGGCATGGCGCGACCTGTCCCGCGGGATAGAGCGTGCCGTGCGTGATCTCCGGACCTCGCTGGAGAAGAACGCGAAGTAGCTGACGCACGAGAACTGGTGACACCCCCAAGTCGCGCTTGTGGCTTGGGGGTGTTTTTTTGGGAATTCTGAATGATGAATTATGAATGATGAATGAAGAGGGGGCCCGCACCGCGGTCCTCTTTCTTGATGGGGGGCGGGGGGACGAACGCCATGGACCTTATGGACGAGGTGGACTTGATGGACGAAAAGCCTCCCTCACCCCGCCCCTCTCGCAAAGGGAGAGGGAGCCCGCGTGGCGCGTTGGGCGACTGCAATACCTCTACCTGCTGGAGTCTTCCCCCCTCTCCCTCTGGGAGAGGGCTGGGGTGAGGGCTTTCGCCCACAGCCATGCACCACGCACCGCGCTGCCTATCCCCGCATTCATGTAACCCCGAACTCCGATTCGGGGCTTTTGGGTTCAAGGACAGCGCTACGAAGAAAAAGCAAAAGCCCCGAATCGGAATTCGGGGTTACATGAATGCGGGGAAAGGCAGCGTTGGGCATGGCCCTCACCCCGCCCCTCTCCCAGAGGGAGAGGGAGTCCGTTGGGGGAGTGGGTCGACTGACTATGCGTCTACCCGCTCGCTATATCCTGCTGGAGCCTTTTTCCTTCGATGTAGACGGCTTGGATCTGGGCGGTCCAGCGTGGAGTGGTTTGGTCGATGGTAAAGGCCAGTAGATCGGCGGGTGCGCCGGGGCGCAGAGGTGCGCAGCGGTTGTTCAGGGCGAAGAGGGTCTCGGGGATGGTGGTGGCGCTGGCGTAGGCCTGGGCGAGGGTGAGGTCGGCCACGCGTGTGGCGTTGATTACGCCTTGGAGGAGCATCAGGGCGCTGCCGCCGAGCATGTCGGTGCCGATGACGCGAATGCGGCCGGTGTCGGTCAGTTCGACGTCGCTGCCGGTCAGGGAGTAGCGTCCGGGCGGCAGGCCGGCGATGTGCACGCAGTCGGAAGTGAGGATAACGCGCTCGGCTCCTTTGGCGCGCACGAGGGTCTTCAGCATGGGCGCGGGCAGGTGTTCGAGATCGGCGATGAGTGAGGCCGTGAGCCGGTCTTCGGCGAGCTGCGGCCACAACGGGTTCTCGTGGCGGTGAATGGAAGAGGCGAGACCGTTCCCGAGGTGCGTGCAGAGGCACGCGCCGGCTTCTACGGCGTCGGCCACGTCGTCGGCCGAGGCGGCGTGGTGCCCCAGGGATACGACGACGCCGCGCGCCGTGACCTGCCGGATGAAATCGAACGCGCCGGGGACTTCGGGCGCGACGGTGGTATATGCGATTTGGCCCTCGGCCGCTTCGAGCCAGCGATCGAACTCGGCAATATCGGGACGACGAACGTGCGCGCGGGGATGTGCGCCGCGGGGGCCGTCTTTCGGGGAGATGTAGGGGCCTTCGAGGTGAACGCCGGGTACCGCGCGCCGCACGGTCGGATCGCGCCGCGCCTCGGTGACGATTTGGCAACCGTGGAGGGTATCTTCGAACGAACCGGTAATAAGCGTGGGGATCCAGTGCGATATACCGACGGCGGCCAGTTGGTCGCAAAGGGCACGGATATCCTCGGCGCGCGCATCGCGGCCCTGAAGGTTGATGCCGAAGGCCCCGTTGACCTGGATATCGAACAGGGGCGCTCCGATATGGGTGTCGGGCGAACCGATGTCGACGGGACCGGTTCCCGCCGGCCCGATGGATAGAACGGTGCCGTCTTGAACGACTACGTCAACCGGCGAGGTCTCCCCCACCGGCACTCCGCGAAGGGTGTGATTCCGCTGCGCCACTGCTGTTTCGCCTCCCCCAATGTCCGTGCATCCCGACCGCAAACGCCCTATAATACTCCGTCGCGGGCCCGGATTCGACGCCCCGGGGGCGGTCGGAGACACATTCCGATTCGATACGTTTGAATCCTCGGGACGGCTTCCGCGGTCAATATTCCCGGACGAGCGTCATTGCCTATCGGAGGCCTTGCCTCTGAGCAAACCACCTTACTATAGAGGACGGAGGAAGACACACGCATGAACAGGTTCCGCATCGCTTCATTGGCAGTACTCTCACTCACGTTGATGGCTCCGGCATTGGCACAGGATACGCCGAAAGCAAAGAACATCATTCTGTTCATCGGCGACGGGCGCGGCATTAACCACATCGAGGCCGCGAACTTCTTCCAGCACGGCGAAGCCGGCAAGCAGCTCTACCAGCAGACCTTCAAGACCTTGTACATGAGCACGTACAGCGTGGAAGGCGGCTACGACCCCCAGGCGGCCTGGAACGACCCTGGCTACATCAAGAAGAAAACCACCGATTCGGCGGCGGCGGGCACGGCGCTGGCCACGGGCGTGAAAACCTATAACGGCGCGATCGGCTTGGGGCCGGATCGTCAGCCGCGGAAGAGCATCGTGGATCTTGCCGAGGAACAGGGCAGGTCCACCGGTGTGGTGACATCGGTGCCGCTGAGCCATGCGACGCCGGCCGCATTCGCGGCACACGCGGACAAGCGCAGCAGCTACGCAGCCATTTCGAGCGAGATGTTTACGAAGAGCAAGCTCGAGGTGATCATGGGCACGGGCAATCCGTGGTTCGACACGGACGGCAAGCTCGTCGCAAAGGTCGATGAAAAGGGCGTGATCTCGTCGGAGCAGCCCACGGACTATGTGGGTGGCCCGGAGGTGTGGCTCGGTCTGCATTCGGAGACCCTGGCAAGCGACTCCGACGGCGACGGTCAGCCCGATGCGTGGTCGCTGGCGACGTCGCGGGACGATTTCCAGCGGCTGGCGACGGGCGAGACGCCGAAGCGCGTCGCGGGCATTGCCCCGGTGAGCAGCACGCTGCAGCAGGAACGCTCGGGCGATGCGAACGCGGCGGCGGGCGCGGTGCCGTTCACGCAGACGGTGCCGACGCTGGCGGAGATGACGAAGGCGGCTCTGAACGTGCTGGACAACAACCCGAAGGGCTTCTTCGTAATGGTGGAAGGCGGCGCGGTGGACTGGGCGGGGCATGACAACCAGGCTGGCCGCGTGATTGAGGAATCGATGGACCTGGACCGCGCGATCGAGGCGGCCGTTGAGTGGGTCGAGAAGAACAGCAACTGGGACGAGACGCTGGTCATTATTACCGCCGACCATGAAACGGGCGGCATCAGCGGGCCGGGCGAATCCGGGTTTATCGAACCGGTGACGGGCAACGGCGCCGGGCAGATGCCCAACATGAAGTTCATGGGCAAGTCGCACACGAACAGCCTGGTGCCGGTCTACGCGAAGGGTCCCGGCACGAGCCTGATCGAGCAGTACGCCGACGAGACCGATCCCAAGCGCGGTCCGTACCTGGACAACACGGAGGTCGCGAAGGCGATGTTCGCGGTGTTCGGCGGCGAACCGGGCGCCCATGCCAGCGGCGAGGTCAATGTCGCGCCGACTACGGAAGGCGGATCGGGCGAGAAATAGGTACGACGGTTCTTGGGGCCGCAGCTTGGAAACGGGCTGCGGCCTTTTTATTTTCGAGGCCTGTAAGGCAAAGATCACCACCAAGGCTCAAAGACACCAAGAACTGCAAGAGAACGGCAACCACGAATGGGATGAATCGGGCGAATCTGAGTTAGGATAGCCCGAAGGCGGAGAACTTCCCCCAACGGAAAACGGGGACTCTTCCACTTTTGGCAAGCGTCTGACTTCCCGCCGCCGTTCATCGCGGACGTGCTCCTCTCGGATTCTCCGCGCGGACCCGGCCACCGGGGCCGGGCCAACGGGGGGATCTCCTGGGTTCCGTGCAAGATGTTTCCTCGCGTGCATGGGGTCTACGACCGCGCGGGGTCCGGACACGCCTTGCGATGGCGCCGTGTCCCGTGTGGCCTTCCGGATAATGGAATCCCGTCGGCACCCCGGACCAAGGACGATACGGGCGTACCGCCATGACTCGGGGCCAATGCGGCTCGCTAGGCCTTCATTGTCAGAGACTTTCGCTCCTTACACCTTGCCGGCTTTGCCCAGCGCTGTCTCCATAGAGTCCATTCCCCTCTCCCCCACCGGCGGAGCGCCAGGGTGAGGAATCATAATTCCCATACCCCCCATGACTCCCATAACTCTCATCAAACAAAAAAGCGGGCGCCCAACCACAGCGCCCGCTTCCAGACTAACCGTCAGTACTACATCGCCTCGCTGAACAACCGCACAAAATCCTCCCGCGTCACCTCCCGCGGATTACACGGGTGGCAGCAATCCTGCACCGCGATATTCACCAGCGCATCCAACTGCTCTTCCTTCACGCCCGCCGCGCGCAGATTCTTCGGGATATCGAGCTGCGCGAACAACCCTTCCATCCACGCAATGAACCCGTCCGCCGTCGGCTCCGCACCGACCACGGCCGCCATCCGCGCCAGCCGCTCCGGCACCGCCTCCGCATTAAACCGCATGCACGGCACCAGCATCAGCGCGTTCGCCAGCCCGTGGTGCGTGTCGCACACCGCCGACAGCGCATGCGCGCACGAATGCGTCACGCCCAGGCCCTTCTGAAACGCCACCGCGCCCATCGACGACGCAATCAGCATCTTCCCGCGCGCATCGACGTTCTTCGGCTCCGTGTAGCACGTCACGAGGTTCTCCGCCACCAGGCGAATCCCCTCCAGCGCGATCCCGTCCGCCATCGGGTGGAACCCCTGCGAAAGGAACGCCTCGACGTTGTGCGACAGCGCGTCCACGCCCGTCGCCGCCGTAATGAAGCCCGGCAGGTCCAAGGTCAGTTCCGGATCCGCCAGCACGATCGGCGCAAGCAGCTTCGGCGAGAAGATGATCTTCTTCACGTGCGTCACATCGTCCGAGATCACGCTGCTGCGCCCGACCTCGCTGCCCGTGCCCGCCGTCGTCGGAATCGCCACGATGAACGGAATCTCCTGATCCACCGGCAACGCATCCGGCTTCCCATCCTCATAATCAAACAGGTTCCCCGGATGATTCACCATCAGCGCCACGGCCTTGCCAACGTCCAGCGCCGCGCCGCCGCCGACCAGCACCAGCGCGTCCGCGTTGTGCGCCTTGTACGCCGCCACGCCCGCCGTCACCTGCGACTCCACCGGGTTGCCGCCCACTTCCGAGAACGCCGCCGGCGCAAGCCCCGCCGACGCCGCCGAATCCATCATCTCCTTGAAAAACGGCAGCCCCGCCACGCCGCGGTCCGTCAGGAACAACGGACGCGTCTTCCCGCGGCTCGTCAACACCTCGTTCAGCCGCGCCCGCGCGCCCGGACCAAATACGATCGGAGTCGGATAGTTGTACTGTGTCAGGCCCATCATGCCTCTCCTTGCTATGCCAGCTCGAAATACCGCTTCAATTCCCAGTCCGTAGTGGCCTGCTCAAACCGCCGCCACTCCCAGAACCGCGTGTTCACAAAATGCTCCACAATCGCGGGCCCCAGCAGGTCCCGCGCCACCGACGACGACGCCAGTTTCTCCGTCGCCGACTTCAAATTCGTCGAAAGCCGCTCGCCCTCGTGACGATACGCATTGCCCGTCACCGGCGGCAGCGTCAATTCCAGCTTGTTCTCGATTCCATATAACCCGCTCGCCAGCAGCGCCGCCAGCGTCACATACGGATTGATGTCCGCGCCCGGCACCCGGCATTCCGCCCGCGCGCCCTTCGCCGACCCCGGAATCACCCGGAATCCCACCGTCCGGTTGTCAAAACCCCAGTTCACCGTCGTCGGCGCCCAATACCCTTCCACGAGCCGCTTGTAACTGTTCACCGTCGGCGCATAAAAGGGCAGGAACTCCGGCAGACACGCCAACTGTCCCGCCAGGAAATGCTTGAACACCGGCGTCATCGCGTCCGGTTCGCGCTCGTCGTAGAAAAGGTTCGCCTCCGTCTCCGGATGCGCGAGACTGTAATGCACATGCCCGCCGCAGCCCGGCAGCGAGGTGTTCCACCGCGCCATGAAGCTCGCCACGATTCCGTGCAGATACGCAATCTGCTTCACGCCGAACTTGAACAGCAACGCCCGGTCCGCCGCTTCGACCGCGCCCGAGCGGAGGATCGCCGCCTCGAACGTCCCCGGACCCGTCTCCGTGTGCAACCCTTCCAGCGGCACCCCGAACGCGTCCAGATTCTCCATCAACGAGGAGAAATACGGGTGGTTATACCCCGCGCGAAGCATCGAATAGCCGAACATCCCCGGCGTCAACGGCTGCGGATTAACATACCCCTTCGCCGCCAGCGACTGCGGCGATTCTTCGAAATTAAACCACTCAAACTCGAACCCGGCCTGCGCGCTGTACCCCGCCTCGTTCAGCCGAGACACCACGCCCTTCAGCGCCTGCCGCGGACACACCCCCAGCGGGTTTCCATCACGATCCTCGAAATCGCACAGGAAAAGATCGAGATCATCCTCCCACGGGATCCGCCGGTGCGTCTGCAAATCCACCCGCGCCTGCGCGTCCGGGTATCCCGTGTGCCACCCCGTGTACTCCACGTTGTCGTAACACACATCCTCACAGTCCCAACCGAAAACGACGTCGCAGAAACCGAACCCCGTCTCCACCGCCGAAAGGAACTTGTCCCGGTGCAGGAACTTCCCCCGCAGGATGCCGTCCACATCGCAAACGGCCACCTTCACCTTCGTCGCGTCCGAACCCGCAAACGCGGAAAGGACATCCTCGGGACTGAGCGGTCTCTTCATGCCCGTACTCCCATGCACCCACCTTCATAGAAACCGGACATACGCCCCGGTCCCCCCGGAGTATCCTCGCCGCACCATCCCGATTTCAAGCCCAATGTAACCCCGAATTCCCATTCGGGGTCTTTGCTTTTTCTTCGAAGCCCTTTTCTAAAGCCCAAGACAAAGACCCCGAATGGGAATTCGGGGTTACATTGAATCCCCGCCCCGCCTGTGCCAAGGTAGTCGGACTTTTTCAAACGCGCCGGGAGGACTGCCATGCCGCACATCGAACGCCGCCACATCGCCCCGCTCGCCGTATTGCTCTCCGTCCTCATCCCCTTCACCGCGTACTTCGCCTACCGCCGCAACTACGAATTCATCCTCTACGTCGCCGTCATCGTCTTCTTCCTAGTCGTCATCGCCCTCACCAACGACCGCGTCCGCTACCCGCTTTCCATCCTCTGGGGCCTTGTCATCTGGGCCGTCATGCACCTCTGCGGCGGCGGCATCCGCATCGGCGACCACGTCCTCTACGGCCAGATGCTCATTCCCCTCTCCAACACGCTCCCCATACTCCGCTACGACCAGCTTGTCCACATGCTCGGCTTCGGCGTGGCCACGCTCCTCATGTACCACCTCCTCACCCCCATCCTCCGCCCCGGCCTCAACCGCCACACCGCCCTGTCCATCGTCGTCGTCATGGCCGGCCTCGGCACCGGAGCCCTCAACGAAATCGTCGAATTCGTCGCCACCGTCCTCGTCCCCGAAACCGGCGTAGGCGGCTACCTCAACACCTCCCTCGACCTCGTCTCAAACCTCCTCGGCGCCCTCCTGGCCGTCCTCTACCTCCACCTCACCCAATTTCGCCACCACAACCCCTAGCCCCGCCCACTCCATAAAATGAAACACCCCCAAACCAACTCTCGGCCTGAGGGTGCCACAAAGCTCAAACGAGTGTCTTTCCTCGTTCCTCAATCCTCGTTCTTCGTTCCTTACTTCGGCGCGTCCCCCAAATACTCAATCCCATACGCCATCCCCAGCGACTGCCCCGGCTGCAACTCCACCTTCTGCGTCCGCAATTCCATGTTCAATTGCGGCCGTTCCGGATGCCAATACAGCTTCAATTCCCCAACCTCCGCCGGCGCATACGAAATAAGCGCCCCGTACCCCGTCTCATGGTTGAAGAACGCATATCCCCCGTCCTTCGCCCCATCCAGCAGCCCCGCGTCCGGCCCCTTATCGATGAGCCAGTCCCGGTTCACCCGTTTCCACCCGCCGTTGTTCACATACACCGACACCACATCCGCATCCTTGCTCATCGACCCCGGATGAAACCCCGCCTGCGACGTAAACCGCCACGTCTCACTCTTCCCCGCAGGCTGCGTAATCTTGAATTCCACCCGCACCCGCTCCGGCTTTTCGTCCAACAACCGCACCACCCGCTCCTCGCGCGTCCCGTCCTCCAGCGTCTTCACGCACGTAATCGAATCCGGCGTCGTCTCCGCCACGGTCTCCATATTCCACGTCCGCCGATACGTCCCCGTCTCCACGAACGTCTCCAGGATCCCCTTCTCGATAGTGAAACTCTTCATGGCCCGCAACAGTTCGCGCCCGCTCGGCTTGTGGAACAGCCCCACGATCGACCCGTTGTGCTTTGGCGTCACCGTCACGCGCCACACCGCATTCTCGATCCGCGTCGCCGGCACCTCCGAAGCCCCCTCAAACGTCTTCAGAAAGTCATCAACCTTCACCGACTCCGCATGCATCGTCATGTTGTACTTCCGGCACAGCGCCACATACCGATCCAGGTACCCCGTCGCCTCCTCCGGCATCACGCGCCGCGCCACGCCGTCCGCGTAGTCCCACCGCGTCTCCGACGTCATCAGCGCCGCCTTGTACGCCGGCAACGACGCCTCCTCCACCCGCGCGCGAATCGTGTCGTTCTCCGCCAGCGACATCATGCGCCCAAACCGCGCCACGATGTCCTTCGACACCTCCGCCGTCAAGCCAATCCGTTCCGCCGTCGGACCGCAATCCGGATGGAACCCCGCCTCGTCGCTTACCCGGTGCAGCATCGTCAGGTAATCGATCATCTCGTCCGCCGCCGCGCCGTAATACAGCTTGCAGAACCGCTGCGCCAGCGCCCACGAATCCTGCCCCGGCTTCCACAGGCACTTCGAAATGACATAGTTCCGCAGTTGGCACATCTCCCCCGCGTCGGTCAGCGCATTGCCCTGCATGAACACGCCCTTCGCATGGCTGTCCAGGAAGAACTGCACGTTCGGCCCAATGCTCATCAGGTTCGGAAACGGCAAGTCAAAGAATGAGAAGTTCGTGTTGTAATTCCAGATCCAGATCTGGTCGGTCAACGCCTTCCACCCCGTGACGTCGTCGCAGAAGGACTGGTTCAGCTTGCAGCTCGCATCGTTGATCGCATGCCGCGAACAGCACTCGATGCTGCAAAGCTGAATCTGCACATTGTGCCGCGGCTTGAGTGTCTTCGGCGGCTTGCGCGTATACCAATACGCCAGTGTTCCGATCATTACATCAGGATGCGTCTTCTCCACCCGCTCCGCCACCGCGTTCACCAGCGCCAGGTTCGCCCCCATCGGCGTCCCTTCCCGCTGATTGATCTCTTCGCACTGCGGACACCGGCAATACGCTCCGTTGTCGTTCTGCGCCACCGTCACGTTCCGCAACGTCGCGTCCTTCTCGAGATCCGCAAGCACACCCTGCGCGATGATCTCGACCACCTCCGGATTCGTCGGGCAAGGCTGAGCTCCGCCGCCAGCGCCCGTGAACTGCCGCACCCCGTCCACAAGCGCGAAATACTCCGGATGCGTATCCTTGTACGTCTCCGGATTAATCCACCGGTAATACGAATGCCCGATCAGATTCTGCGGCGTCTTCCCGCCCAGCTTCTCCTCCGTCGCCACCGTATTCACCCGGTTCCGCGTCGCAAATTCGTGGTGGTCGCCGTTCTGCTTATAGTAGCTCCACCGAAACGAGAACGGCGGCGCATACGAATACTCCTCCTCCGGCAGCGCCTCCATCTCCAACACCGGCGGAAAATACGTCTGATCAAACGTCAAGAATTCACACCCCAAATACCGCTCGCAAAACTCATACACCCCATACAACGTCCCGCGCGGCCGCCCGCCCGTAATCACAATCCGCTCCGGCCCGACCCGAATGAGCAGCTCCTCCTCCCCGAACTTCTCCGCCGGCTCCCCCGAAGCCCCCGGCCCAACCAGCATCGCCTTCCGCTGAACCGAAGTATCCCGCGAGACCGCCAACTCCGCCCCAATCGCCTGTTTCAGCAGCCCCCGCAGCTCCTCCGCCGCATACGCCTCGCTCGCACTCGCATCCGGTGCCACCACAATCGTCCAATCCCTCAACGACTCCACCGGCACCGCCGCCATCGCGCAAATCATCAATCCCACAAGCATGTTCAACTCTCCAGCCAGGGTTTACACAGCCACCCCATCATACCCACCCCTCACCCCAAAACGAAGCACCCACTGGTCGCGGTAGGGATGGCCCTTACGGCCCCCTCCGCACAGATCCCGGCGAGCGGAACTACCGCACCGGGCTCCTACCTTGGGTGTTGTCGTGAAGCCGCTGGTTCGGGTACGGATGCATGATTCGTGGCTGGGGCAGCCACAGGTCCGCAAGCTGTCGCATCCGTGCATGGGGTCTACGACCGCG
>JAVEWL010000718.1:0-3262 GCA_034004565.1 FCB group bacterium
CCCCCGCCGGCGGGGGGGAAAGAACTGCCGCCCCGCCTGAGGGATGAATTCTTTCCCCCCCGCCTGCGGGGGGGTAGGGGGGGAAGCACTTGGCGTTCTTTGAAGCATGAAGAATGGGAAGTCTTGGTATTTCCGGTGCAGGTTGGTTAATGGAGGAAGATGCACATGCGGATGGTGCGATGGGCTTTGATGGTGGTGGTGCTGGCGGGGCTGGCGGCTTGCCAGACGGTGGGTACTGCTTCGGCGCCGGCGGCGACGAATGTGAAGCTGCCGAGTTTCTTCAGCGACAACATGGTCGTGCAGCGCGAGCAGCCGGTGCCGGTTTGGGGCACGGCGGATGCGGGCGGGCGCGTCGAGGTGAGCGTTGCGGGTAAGCGCGCGTTCGCGGTGGCGGGTCCCGATGGTAAATGGACGGCTACGCTGAAGCCGATGAAGGCGGGCGGGCCGTTCGAGATGACCGTGGCGGGAAGAGAGACGATTGCGTTCAAGAACGTGCTGGTTGGCGAGGTTTGGATCGCGAGCGGGCAGTCGAACATGCAGATGCCGGTCAAGGTCGACAACTACGGGGTCGACAACGGCGAGCAGGAAATCAAGGATGCGCATTATCCGAACATCCGGCTGATTACGGTGCCGAATGTCACCAGTCCGACGCCGCAGGATACGGTGTTTACCGACGGGTGGAAGGTTTGCTCGCCGGAGACGGTGCCGTGGTTTTCGGCGGCGGCGTATTTCTTCGGGCGCAAGATTCACGAGGATTTGAATGTGCCGGTGGGGCTGATTCACACGTCGTGGGGCGGCACGCTTTGCGAGGCGTGGACGAGCCGCGAGGCGCTGATGACGATGCCGGAATTCAAGGCGGCGATTGAGGAGAGCGAGAAGAACAAGGTTGACCTGTCCGACTTGCAGAAACAGTACGATGCCGAGAACGCGGAATGGGAAAAGACGCTGGACGCGAAGGATGCCGGGCTCAGCGCGGGCACGGCGGTGTGGGCCGCGCCGGGCGTGAAGACCGATGACTGGGCGGCGATGACGCTTCCGTCGTTCTGGGAAAGCGCGGACCTGACGCGGTTCGACGGGACCGTGTGGTTCCGGAAGGAAGTGACGGTTCCGGCGGCGATGGCGGGCAAGGACGCGACGCTGCACCTGGGCGCGATCAACGATTCGGAGCGTGTGTGGGTGAACGGCGAGGAGATCCGGCTTCCGGCGCCGCCGAAGGTGTGGTCGGAGCATCGCGCGTATGCGGTGCCGGGGCGGATGCTGCGCGAGGGCGTGAACGCGATCGTCGTGCGGGTGTACGACATGGGCGGCCAGGGCGGCATTGCGGGCGAGGAGGCCGATCTTCGTCTTGAGGTGCCGGGAGCGGACGTGTTGCCGCTGGCCGGCGAGTGGAAGTACAAGATTGGGATCAACGTTAAGGATGCGGGGCCGCGTCCAAAGCGGCCTGCGCAACTGGCCGCGCCGCAGAACATGCCGTCGGCGTTGTACAACGCGATGATCAACCCGCTGATTCCGTATGGGATGCGCGGGGCGATCTGGTACCAGGGCGAGTCGAACGCGGGGCGGGCGTATCAGTACCGGACGCTGTTTCCGCTGATGATCAAGGATTGGCGGCAGCGCTGGGGGCAGGGCGATTTCCCGTTCCTGTTCGTGGAGCTTGCGAGCTTTAACGCGGACAACAAAGTCGCGACGGAGCCGGAAGACAACACGTGGGCGGAATTGCGCGAGGCGCAGTTGATAGCCTTGTCGCTGCCGAACACGGGGGTGGCTTCGGCGGTGGATATCGGGATTTCGGATAACATTCATCCGACCAACAAGCAGGAGGTTGGACGGCGGCTTGCGCTGGCGGCGGAGCATGTGGCGTATGGAAGGAAGCTGGTGTATTCGGGGCCGATGTATAAAGGGATGAAGGTGGAAGGCGGCGCGATTCGGTTGTCGTTTCATCATGTCGGCGGTGGATTGGTCGCGAAAGACGGCGGGTTAAAGGGCTTCGCCATGGCGGGCGCGGACAAGAAGTTTGTCTGGGCCGACGCGACGATTGAGGGCGACAGCGTGGTGGTATCGAGTCCGCAGGTGGCCGCGCCGGTGGCGGTGCGGTATGCGTGGACGGATGATCCGGTGATGACGCTTTTCAATGCGGAAGGACTGCCGGCGTCGCCGTTCCGGACGGATGACTGGGCGGGGATTACGCAAGGTAAGTAGACGCAGATTGTGGATTGGAGCACCCCCAGGCTGGTGGTATGGCTTGGGGGTGTTTTTTTTATGGACCATATGGACTTTATGGACCGTATGGCCGGGAACGGGATTATTTGCGTGGGGGTAGGGTTGTGGGGGTGCCGAGGGGGGCGGTGGTTTGGTGGCCGTTGGCGGTGAGGGTGTAGGTGTTGTTGCGGATTTCGATGTCGATGGTGTGGTTGCGGAGGCGGAGATTTCTTAGGGCGAGGTCGGGGGCAAAGGCGGGCTGGTGGGGGTTGATGGTGATTGCGCCGTCGAAGGCGGGTTGGATGCCGAAGAGTCCGAAGATGAGGCATTGGGCGACGGTGGGGCCGCTGATGGTGCATTGGAGGGGCGTGTCTTTGCGGTAGTCGATGCTGTTGGCGACGAGTGAGTCGCCCCAGTAGGGCATGCGTTCGCCCCACCAGAGGATGCGGCGGAGAATGTCGTCGGCTTCCTTGGGATGGCCGGATTTGTAGAGGCGTTCGGCGATCTGGGGCGGGAAGCCGGTGTAGCACCCTCCCCCACCGTTGTCGATGTCGACCTGGTCGTAGGCGATGTCGGTCTTGGACATGCTGTGCAGGCCTTGCTCGGAGAGGAATTCGGTTTCGTTGAGGTGGGACAGGAGGCCTGCCTCTTGATCGGGGTCGAGGACGCGGCTGTTGAAGAGCTTGAACATCTGGACGGTGTAGCGGAGGTCTTTCTTGCCTTCGGCGTTCTCGAAGTAGAACCAGCGGGCTTCGGGATTCCACAGCCTTTCCTTCAGTAGGGCTTTCAATGCTTCGGCGCGTTCCTTGAGTTGGGGCGCGGGCTTGCCGGCGCGCTCGGAGAGTTCCGCGGCCATCTGATAGGTGGCGTAGCGGCGGGCGTTGAGGTCGGGCATGACGTGGTTGTAGGGGAAGCCGCGGCGGAGTTCGAGGTGGCTGTTGGAGGGGCCGTAGTCGATGAGGTTGGCGGGCTTGGCGGGGTCGTCGCCGAAGGTGGCATTGGCGATGACCCATTCGAGGATGCTCTTGCCTGCGACGGTGTCGTTGAGGAAGGCGGTGTCGCC
>JAVEWL010000719.1:0-3262 GCA_034004565.1 FCB group bacterium
CACGGTGCAACCGATGAAAGGCGGATACACGGACAATTATTACATGCAGATGGCGCAGAACATCCGGCGGTACAAAGGCGTGCGTCCGATGCCGGAGTCGCGCGGACTGCGCACGGTCGCGATCGACGGCGATTTCGCCGACTGGGAAGGCGCGGAGCCGGAGTTCCGCGATACGATCGGCGACGTTTTCCACCGAGACTACAAGGGCTACGGTGGGCTGCATTACACGAACGATTCGGGCCGCAACGACATCGTCTCGAGCCGGGTGGCGATTGACGATGCCAGCGTGTACTTCCTGGCCAGGACGAACGGCCCGCTCTCTCCCGCCACCGATAAGAACTGGATGCTCCTGCTCATTGACGCCGATCGCAATCCCGCGACCGGATGGTTCGGCTACGATTATCTGGTCAATCAGAAGGTGGTGGACGACAAGACCACGACGCTGATGCGCTACGACGGAAACGCGTGGGCCGAGCAGGCGACGCTGGACTACCGCGCGGGCGAGAAGGGGCTCGAACTGGCGGTGCCGCGCGCGGCGCTGGGCCTCGCGGGCGACGCGGTCACCTTCGATTTCCACTGGTGCGACAATCCGGCGGAGCTGAAGGACGTAATCTCGCTGTGCGTGAACGGCGACAGCGCCCCGAACCGGCGATTCAATTACCGCTGCACCTGGAACAAGTGATGGGATTGGAGAGTAGCTCCCCTTTGTAAGGGGAGCTTTTGGAGCGCACTGAAGACTCCCGTTATAAACGGGAGTTACGCTCTCCCCGTCATTCTGGGGGCGCTCGCGTTATTGCCCCAGGGCCTCCAATGCCTGCTGAATGGCTTGGCGGCCTTCGGGAGTCACCTCGAAGGTGCTGAGGATGGCCTCGAATTCCTGCCGGGCACGGTCGCGCTGGCCGTCCTGTACGAGGGCTTGGGCAAGGGCATAGCGGGCATCGATGTTGGCGGCATCGTTGGCGACGGCCTTCTCGTAGGCCTGCACGGCGGCGGCGGTGTTTCCGGCCTGCACGAGGGCGGCGCCTCTGCGCAGGAGGCACTCCTGGAGTTGCGATCCGGCGAGGTTTTGCGCGGCGACCTCGAGCAGTTCCGCGGCGGTGTTGAAGTCGCGGCAAGCCCCGTATGCGAGGCCGAGGCGGAAGTAGATCTGGCCTGCGTCCTCGGGCGAGAGGGATTCTCGTTTCACCCGTTCGGTGAGCAGATCGAGCGCCCAGGAGAACTGCTCCGCCGCGGTTGCCGCGCTGCCTGGGGTGGCTTGGTGCTGCTGCAACGCGTCCATCAGGGTCGATACGCTCGCGATGACCGCGTCTTCACCTTGTCCCTGGCTCAGCAGCGCGGCGCGGAGCGGGGAGGAGAGCTCCGGCGACGCCGGGTCCAGTTTCGCGACCGCCTGGGCCAGACTGTTCCGGAATCCTTCTTGTTGCCCCGTGGCCTTCCCGAGCGCGTGGTACGCGGCCCAGGCCTCTGCATTCTCCGGATGCACGTCCACGACGACGCGATACTCCGCTTCGGCGCCGGCCGCGTCGCCGTAGCCGGCGTAGAGCACATTCCCGCGTAGTATATGCAGCGTGTCCCCGATTTCGGCATTTTGTGCGTCGGTCAATTGCTCCAAGGCCCAGTCGAGGGTCGAGCGCAGATCGTCGTAATGTCCCGCCCTCTGGCTGGACTGCAGGAAAAGTTGCCACGTTTCCGTGTCGTCCGGCTTCTCGCGCAAGGAAAGGACCAGCGCCTTGTGTCCGCCGGGAGTGTCGCCCCGCGCAAACCGCGCCACGGCCACGAGCCGGTAGAGTTGGTCCTTGTGCTTGCTTCCGAGGTCGACCGCCTTCAGGAGTTCTCCTTCGACTGTCCGCCAGGTCTCGTTCGCGACGGCGGCCTCGTTTCCTTGCGGTTGGGCGGCGAGCCGTTGTGCCCGCAGCAGTGCGGCACGCCCGAGGAGGTCGTAAACCTCCGGGGACCGAGGGAGGATGCGAGCCGCGCGTTGCGCCCATTCGACGGCCTGCCCAATCTCCGGGGGTTCCTGCGTTGCGGAAGCCGCGGCGGCCTGGCTGAGGAGGGCCTTGCCGAAGTTGAGTTGCGCGGGGATATAGTTCGGATTCAAGGCAAGCGCGCGAGCGTGGTACTTCCCCGCGTTCTGGTAGTCCCCCATGCCCGCGGCGGCCATGCCCATGTAGTAGGGAGGCAGCCAGTGGTGGGGCGAAAGCGCGGCGGCCACCCGGAAGGACTCGAGCGCCGCCTGGTTCACTTTGTGCTCCATCGCCCCGAGTCCGCGGTTCTGCCAGAACTGCGACGCAAACTCGCGAATGCCGAAGACCGGTATGAGGGCGGCGCAGGCGAGAACGGCCAGGCGACGCGCGAAGACGCCCCAGCCCCGGCGAACCGGCTGTTCCTCCGCCTCGGCCCTCGGGCCGCGCCACACGCCCACCGTGGCGCCCGCCAGCAGGAACAGCAGCAGGGACGACACGGGCACGTGCGCGTTGAACCCGAAGAACCCGTCCACCAGGAATGCCAGAAAGAACCCGGCAAGGCCAAGACCCAGCGGCCGCTTCTCCGCGTCATCGGACGTAAAGGCGATCAGGAGCCCATAATACATGCCGAGCACGAGAATGGCCACGTACGCGATGCCCGCGGGTAACCCCGCCTCGACGGCGAACTGCAGCGGTTCGTTGTGCACCTGGTAGTTCATCTTGTTTTCGGTAATGAAGTGATCCTGATTCAGTGGGGTCCAGTAGGGAGGACTGGCGACCTCGTACATACCGGGGCCGTAGCCCAGGAGAGGCTTGTCCTGGATCATGCGGCAGGCTTCGTAGAACGAGTGGGCGCGGAGGGTGAGGGAGTTCTCGCTCGGGAACGGGTGACCGGTGCGGGATTGAAGCACGGCGCCGACGGCCACGAGGACTATCAGTCCGGCGACAAGCAGCGTTCCGAACGCCAGGGCTATCGTGCGTGCCGGCCGGCGGGTCAGGCGAAACACAAGCAGGGCGACGCAAACCAGAACGAATGCGCTCAACAGCGCCAGCAGCGAACCCCGGGTCTGGGTCAGCGCAAAGTGGCCCAGGAAAAGGGCGACGCATACGAGCGCCCAGCGTCCGCGACGCCGCGTGGCCAGCGCGCAGGCGAGAATGAGCGCGGGCGCCAGGACGTGCGACGCGACATTGGGGTTGCCGAACGTGGCCGGAGCCTCGAGCAGCAACCAACTGCCTTCTCCCCAGGGGAAGGGGTCGTACCCCAGGAACTGCGCAATGCCGTACAGAGACGCCAGCGA
>JAVEWL010000054.1:0-15185 GCA_034004565.1 FCB group bacterium
ATCGGCTTCGCCATCGGCGAATCGCTGGGCGCGGCCGTGCTGCGTATCGCCGGCGGTATCTTCACCAAGATCGCCGACATCGGCTCCGACCTCATGAAGATCGTCTTCAAGATTAAGGAAGACGACGTGCGTAACCCGGGCGTGATCGCGGACTGTACCGGCGACAATGCGGGCGACTCCGTGGGACCGACGGCGGACGGGTTCGAGACCTACGGCGTGACGGGCGTTGCGCTCATCACGTTCATCCTGCTGGCGGTTACGGCCGCGGCGGACCAGGTTCAGCTTCTCGTGTGGATCTTCGTGATGCGCGTAGGCATGATTGTGACCAGCGCGTTGTCCTACTACGTCAACATCGCCTGGGCGAAGGCCAAGTATGGCAATGCCTCGAAGTTTAACTTCGAAATTCCGCTGACGACGCTGGTATGGCTGACCTCCTTTGTCTCCATTGCCATGACCTACGTCCTGTCCTACATCCTGATCCCTGAACTGGGCGACGGCACGATGTGGTGGAAACTGTCCACCATCATCAGTTGCGGCACCATCGCAGGCGCCTTGATCCCCGAATTGGTGAAGGTTTTCACGTCGACCAATTCCGGTCACGTCAAGGAAATCGTCACCGCTTCTCGCGAAGGCGGCGCGAGCCTCAACATCATTAGCGGCCTGGTCGCCGGTTACTTCAGCGCGTACTGGATGGGCATGGCCATCATCCTGCTCATGGGAATCGCATGGGCGGTGAGCACGACCGGTCTCGCCGCCATCATGGCGGCTCCGGCCATCTTCGCCTTCGGTCTTGTCGCGTTCGGTTTCCTGGGCATGGGCCCGGTCACCATCGCGGTCGACTCCTACGGTCCCGTAACGGACAACGCCCAGTCGGTGTACGAACTGTCCGCGATTGAAACGCTTCCGAACATCTCCAAGGAAATCGAGAAGGACTTTGGTTTCACGCCGAATTTCGAAACCGCCAAGGACTATCTCGAAGAAAACGACGGCGCGGGCAACACCTTCAAGGCGACCGCGAAGCCGGTGCTTATCGGTACCGCGGTTGTGGGCGCCACCACGCTGATCTTCGCGATCATCCAGGTGCTGAAGGACATCTACGGCGACGTCCTGCCCAAGATTCAGGGTGAAATGTCGGTTCAGGAAGGCTTGTCCATCATGAACCCGCTGTTCCTGCTCGGGCTGATCACGGGCGGCGCGGTGATCTTCTGGTTCTCCGGCGCGGCCATCCAGGCTGTGGCGACGGGCGCCTACAAGGCCGTCGAGTTTATCAAGAAGAACATCAAGCTCGAAGGCGGCGGCGAACGGGCCTCCGTGGAAGACTCCAAGAAGGTTGTGGAAATCTGCACGCAGTATGCCCAGAAAGGCATGCTCAACATCTTCCTCGGCGTCTTCTTCTCGACGCTGGCTTTTGCCTGCGCCAATCACTACTTCTTCATCGGCTACCTGATCTCGATTGCGATCTTCGGCCTGTATCAAGCCATCTTCATGGCCGACGCGGGCGGTGCGTGGGACAATGCCAAGAAGGTCGTGGAAACCGAACTCAAGATGAAGGGCACCGAGCTGCACGACGCCAGCGTCGTCGGCGACACCGTGGGCGATCCTTTCAAGGACACGTCGTCGGTTGCGATGAACCCGGTCATCAAGTTCACGACGCTGTTCGGCCTGTTGGCGGTGGAACTGGCCATTGAATTGGACCCGACGGTGAAGATTGCCGCCGCGGCCATTTTCTTTGCGCTTTCGCTTGTATTCGTCTGGCGTTCGTTCTACAGCATGCGGATTCCAGTTGCCCTCACGGACAAATAGGGATGCGCGCCGGGTTCCTGCGATAGCATGGAATCTGTAACGGCGGACGCACGATGTAGCATCAGACTGGGGTTCCATGATTCATGGAACCCCAGTTTCGTTTAATCGGGTGGGCAGGGCGCTGGCCCTCCGCTTGATTCCGCGTTTTGTGTTTCCTGGACTTCGGCGTTGGGTAGGGGAGACGGACCCCTACCCGGCGTTAAATACCGAAAAGGGGGGCTGAACCGGACACGTTGCGGGGTGGAGAATTGGCAGGGGATTGGCTTATCATTACAGTGGACGGTTGATTTTGTGTATTCCCGGGGGAACCGAGGGGAAGTTACTGGTAGGAGCACACGGGCAATATGTTTCGCATTGTGAAAAAGCGCGAGTTGGCGGAACGCATTAAAGAAATCATAGTCGAGGCTCCGATGGTTGCGCGGACCGCCAAGCCGGGACATTTTGTGCTCGTGCGCGCGGACGAGCACGGCGAGCGTATTCCGCTGACCATCGCGGACAGCGATGCCAAGGCGGGGACGGTCACGCTGGTCATGCAGGAGGTTGGCCGGGGCACGATAAAGCTTGGCGCCTACAACGAGGGCGACAGCTACATCGACGTGGTCGGGCCGCTGGGCAAGCATCGTGAGATCCCGGAAGGGAAGACCATTGTCTGCGTCTCGGGCGGACTCGGTCTCGCGCCGATGTTTCCGCAGACCAAGGCCTGTTTCGAGGCCGGCAACAAGGTCATCTCGATCGTGGGCGCGCGCAACCAATCGCTCATGTTCTGGCAAGACAAGATCGAAAAGGTCAGCACCCGCACGCTGTACAGCACGGACGACGGCTCCTTTGGCCACCACGGCTACGCGACGCAGTTGCTCGAGCAACTGGTCAACGAAGGCGAGAAGATCGACGAGGTGATTGCTATCGGGCCGGTGCCGCACATGCGCGCGGTCGTGGAAACCTGCAAGAAGCACGGCCTGCCCGTGATCGTGAGCCTTAACCCCATCATGGTCGACGGCACGGGGATGTGCGGCGGTTGCCGCGTGACGGTCGGCGGCAAGACGCTGTATGCCTGCGTGGACGGTCCGGAATTCGACGGCGCGGAGGTCGACTTTGCGGAGTTGATGGCGCGCCAGGGCACCTACCGTGCGTTCGAGTCGAACGGGCACGGCCACGAGGAGGGGCACGACTGTCTCTTCCAGCAGTGGGTGTCGGAGATGGTGCTCGAACTCGAGAAGCAGCCGCGCCTGCACGACGAAACCTACTTCGAGAAGCAAGCGTTGGGCGCCATTTTCAAGGAAGTGTCGCACATCATCGAGCACCGGCGCAGCTTCAACGAAGTGGCCTCGGGCTATACCGATTCGCAGGCCATGGTCGCCGCCTTGCGCTGCAAGCTTTGCGAGATACCCGGTTGCGTGCAGGGTTGTCCCGTGGAAGTCGATATTCCGGGCTTTATCCGCGAAGTGCAGCGGGGCGACTTCTCGGCGGCGGCGCGCGTGCTGAAGGGCAAGAACAGCCTGCCCGCAATCTGCGGCCGCGTTTGCCCGCAGGAAACGCAGTGCGAAGCGAAATGCATCCTGGCCAAGTTCGGCGACGACGACTCGGTCACCATCGGCAAGCTCGAACGCTTCGTGGCGGACTGGGAAGCGGCGAATGAGCCGATCGTGCCCGCGCAGATCAAGCCCAACGGCAAGAAGGTGGCCATCGTGGGCAGCGGTCCCGGCGGACTTACCTGCGCCGGCGACCTGGCGAAGCTCGGCTACGATGTGACGATCTACGAGGCCTTCCACGAGGCCGGCGGCGTGTTGCGTTACGGCATCCCCGAGTTCCGCCTGCCCAAGGATATCGTAGACCGCGAACTCGACTACGTGAAGAGCCTCGGTGTGAAGATCGAGTGCAATATGGTGGTCGGAAAAGTCTTCACGATCGAAGAACTCATGAACGAGCGCGGCGTGGACGCGGTGTTTATCGGCGTCGGCGCGGGCGCGCCGATGTTCCTGGGCATCCCCGGCGAGAACCTCGTCGGCGTGTATTCCGCGAACGAGTTCCTGACCCGTGTGAACCTCATGAAGGCGTACAAAGTCGGCGAATACGAGACCCCCGTGCTGGTCGGCGAGCGCATCGCGGTCGTGGGCGCGGGCAACGTGGCCATGGACGCGGCCCGCGTGGCCGTGCGCCTGGGCGCGAAAGAGGTCACCGTCGTCTATCGCCGCTCCGCCGCCGAGATTCCCGCGCGCGCGGACGAAGTGAAGCACGCGATGGAAGAAGGCGTCGTCTTCAAGTTGCTTACGGCGCCGGTCCAGATCGTCGGCGACGAAAAGAGCCGTATCGCGGGACTGGAATGCGTCAAGTGCGAGCTAGGCGAGCCCGACAAGTCCGGCCGCCGCCGTCCGATCCCGGTGCACGGTTCGAACTTTATCCTCGAATGCGACATGGTCATTCCCGCGCTCGGCAGCAACGCCAATCCGCTGCTCACCGGCAACACCAAGGGCCTCAAGCTTAACAAGTGGGGCAACATCGAAGTCGATATGAAGACCGGCGCGACGAACCTGCCCGGCGTCTATGCCGGCGGCGACATCGTGACCGGCGCGGCCACCGTGATCGAAGCCATGGGCGCCGGCAAGATCGCCGCTCGCTCGATCCACGAGTATCTCGGCGCAAAAGAGACTGCGAAGGTCTGACAACCAAGATAGCTGGTTCTTCTGAACGCCCGGTCCAAAAGCCGGGCGTTTTTTCTATTTGTTTTCCTGGCTCGATGGAGTATATGGACTTTATGGACCGTATGGACAAATTCGTCCATCCATGTCCATACCATCCATATGGTCCATCGTGCTTACAGGTTATTCTTGATGGTACCTTCCAAGACCTGCTCCGGCTTGGACAACACGCGCCTTGCAGGAAGTCGTCGCGACCGTTATCCTACGTGCATGCATTTCAAGATAGTGATAGCGGTCGCGTTGCTTGCGGCCGCGGGCGCGGAAGCCTCGCAAAAGCAGTACCGGACCGAAACCGTGGTCTACGCGAGCCCGGGCGGCAAGGACCTCAAGGCGACAGTGTATTTCCCGGTCGCGGAAGCCAAGGAGCCTCGTCCCGCCATCGTCCTGATACACGGCGGCGCCTGGGTCACGGGCTCGCGACGCCAGCTTTACTGGTATGGCCGGAGGTTTGCCGAGGCGGGCTACGTCGCCATGTCCGTGAGCTACCGCACCATGCCGGGCGCATCGTTTCCGGCGCCGCTGCACGACGTGAAATCGGCCGTTCGATGGTTGCGCAAGAATGCTGAGCCGTATAGTATCGATCCCGGCCGCATTGCCACGCTGGGGACTTCCGCGGGCGGTCATCTCGCCCTTATGCTGGCGCTTACCGCCTCCGAAAAGGACTTGGAAGGCGAGGAAAACTCCGGTTTCCGCAGCGACGTCCAGGCGGCCGTGAGCCTCTACGGCCCCGCCGACTTGCGCAGTTTCGTCGCGGAGAAAGAGAAGGGCCGAATCGCCCGCTACACTTGGGGGCCGTACGTAAAAGACTTCGCGGGAAAGGAGATCCTGGGCGGCAAGGACCCCCTCGATGCCGCGTCGCCGGTGGCGTATGTGGGGCAAGATACCCCTCCAATCCTGTGCGTCCATGGGACCAATGACACCCTGGTTCCCATCGAACAATCTCGCGAGATGTTTAAGAAGCTCAAGGAAGCGGGCCTGCCGGCGCAGTGTATCGAGGTGCCCGGTTACCGCCACGCCTTTGACCACCTGCATCCGTCGGTGCGGCGCGAATTGTTTCCGAAGATTCTGAAGTTCCTGAACGATCACCTGGAAGAAAGTGGGGAACAGAGCGGTGGCAAATAGGAATAGGGCCGAGTACGACCCCTGGGCCGAGTTCTACGACCTGACGAACCTGGGGTTGCCCGGCGAGGCGGAGTTCTACGTGGGCCAGGCCATCCGCTGCGAAGGCGAAACCCTTGAGTTGGGGTGCGGTACCGGACGCATTGCGATACCTATGGCGATGTCGGGCGTGCACGTCACCGGCCTCGACAACTCGCAGGCCATGCTCGAGCGCTGCCGCGCCAAGAAGCGTGCCGTGGGCCCGGTGCCGGGCAAGCTGAAGCTCGTCAAGGCCGACATGCGCGACTTCAACCTCGGGAAGACGTTCGAGTTTATCGCCGCACCCTACCGTGCCCTCATGCACCTGTTGACGCCCGAGGACCAGTGCGCGTGCCTCGAATGCGTGCACCGCCACCTCGCCGACGACGGCCTTTTCATCTTCAACTGCTGGAACCCGCTGCCCTCGCAGGTAGCCACAATGACCGGTGCGCAGGCTGGAATGCTGCGCTACGTGGGTTCGCACCAACGGCCGGGTTTCAGCCTCTCTTTGCGCCATTTCTGCGCGATGATGTGCGACGAAACCCACCAGGTTCTTTCGGAGCAGCACATAATCCACGTGGTCAACCCCAAGGGCCGGGTCACGCGCACTGAAGTCCTCTCCCTCGAACGCGCCTGGCTGAGCCCCCGCGAAACGGACAACCTCGTGCGTCTGTGCGGCTTCGAAGTGGAAGCGGTCTTCGGCGATTTCGACTGTAACCCCCTCGGCCCCACCAGCGCCGAGATGATCTGGGTCCTGCGGAAAATGTAACCCCGAATTCCCATTCGGGGTCTTTGCTCTTTCTTCGCAGTGCTATGCTCAAATCTCAAAGACCCCGAATGGGAATTCGGGGTTACATTTACCGCAAGACTGTGGCTCCCATTACGCCGAAAATGACGTCGTTTGCTATTGCCTCGAATTCCACGCCCGCCAGTTCCGCACCGGGCCTGAGCAGGAGTGCCACGAGCTGCGCTTCGGTATCGAGCTCGATGGGTTGCGTCATATCCGGCACGTCGGCGGAGCCTTCTGGACCCTTGCGGCCGCCGATGTTTTCAAAGCCGGTCGCGGCGCAATCGTGGAAGCGGCCGCACCACGTGCTCCAGCAATCGCCGATGTCGAAGGGATTAACCAGGTCCTTGGACGTGCTCGTGCCGTCCGCGTAATGAAGCGTCACGCGAAGGTTCGGCACGTGGCTCTGCACGGGGAAGGTCATGCCGCTGATCATGAGGTAGAGCGTGCGGCCCGCTTCGCCGACGGGGAACGCAAACTTCGCAGGGAATCCGCCCGTTACAGTGGCAACGGCAATGTTCTTACCTTCCTTCGGCGACTTGAAGGGGATGCCGTCGCGCGTCCAGCCCACGCCGTCGTTGCCAATCTTCGCGCGCCAGGCGGCGTCGCTGATGGGTTCGTTGCGGCTGCCGTGGTACTGCGTCAGGTGGTCCTTCCAGTAGCCGTAGTTGATGGTGCTGGCGGACGGCTCGGGCGCCGGTGCGCGCTGCTCGACGTGCGGCAGGACTTCGGTGACCGAGTCGTTGTAGACCGCCGAAAGGTCCACGAGCGCCCACTTGCCCGGATCGCGCTCACCGGTCTCTGGCGCTTTCCACAGGCTCGGCCGCGGCGCGTCCTTCGGGGCGATGTCGAACCGTATCGGCATCAACGACGTGAAGGGAGCCTGGCCGACTTTGGCGAACAACGCGTGTTTGCCTTCACGCGCGAAGATGTTGTTTGCCCGAATGCCCTGCGGATCCAGCACTTCCACCGCATCGACGGGCAGGGGCTGGACAGGCGCGCCTTGTGTCGCGGCGATCGCCGGCGGAATTTCCACAGCGCTCGGGCGATAGCGAACCGCCACCCTGCCGCCCTTCGTTCCGGGACAATCGATGACGGCCCACACGATGCCGCCGAATCCGGATTCAACCGTTGGATCGACCGGTTTCCCGTCGAGCGTAGCCGACTCAATGGCCTCCGCCTTGAGCGGTAGCCGAAGGCGCACGCGGGTCTCGGTTGGAGAATCCCAGTCGACGGCCGTTTCGCCTTCGCCGGCGCGCCACCGGTACGAGAGCAGCGGCGTCCGGATCTCCGCGGTTTGCCACTCGGACGGCGGCTGCGGCGTCACCTCAACATAGCCCTCGGGCAAGTGCGGACGGATGCCGAACAGGCCCTCGACGACCGCGCGGGCCCACATGCTCGATGCGTCGGCGAACTCGTCGTTGGCGCGCTGGCGTCCGTCGGTTTGGGCGTGGCAGGAGAGGCCCCCGGGCGTGGGGCCGTTGAAAATGCCACACAGGCTGCCGCGAAGGAGCGCATATGCCTCGTTCGCGCGGCCGCATTGGTAATTCATCAGTGCATAATTGAGCTCTTCGCCGTACGCCATTTCGTATGTGCTGTGCGTGTAGCTTCGTCCTCGATTGGGATACCAGTTCGAACTCCACACAATAGAACCGCCGCCCGGCGTGTGTTCATGACGCAGATTCGCGTCCGCCCACAGCAGCATCTGATAAGCCTGGATCGGCTCTGCCGCGCCGAATTCAGCGGCGTGATATAGCGTCGGCAGTTCCGGCTGCGGATGCAGTAGGCGATTGCCTCGCGTATCGAGATACTCCGCAAACACGCCCTCCCGCGGCATCCAGAGTTTCTCCTGCATGGCGAGGCGGATCCGGGCGGCCCGCTCCTGGAAAGGCGCCGCATCCTTCCCGAGAGCCCGGGCCAGGCGGGCCATGAAGGTGTGCGCGTTCAGCATGTAGGCCGAGGCCTGCGTGCATTGCCCGCGGGTGTACCAGTGCGAATCGCTGATCCAGGTGTTGAGCGCGCTTTCGTATAACCCGGCATTCTCCGGTTGCAGCCGTGTGCTTTCCCACGCGAGAATGCCTTCGAGCACGGGAAAGATCTCCCCCATCAACCCGAGATCGTTCGTATAGTCGAAGTAGGCCCGCACGTGATCGAAGAAGACCTCGTTCATGTTGTAGTACACACCCGGCTCCGACTCGATCATCGAGCCCAATGCGCCCGCATCTGGGCCCTCCTTGATGAGCCCCAGCGTCGTGTGCGCGCGGATGTATTGCCGGATGCGCTCCGGCCACCCGTAGCACAAGGGTCCGTAACCCGTGCGCCAGCCGAGATAGGCGAAGCGCCAGGACCAGCCTCCGTGCACGGTGGCGACATCGCCCCAGGTGCCCTCCTGGGCGAAAGCCATCATCCGTACCGCGGCGTCGAGGTGCGAGTCCTGGGTTTTCGTGGTCACGCGATCCGCAATGGATGCGTTGCGCGCCAGCGCGGCATTCCAGGCTCCGGCGGGATTCGCGAGGGCGGCCTCGATGCCGCCCCCCATACCCACGACGATGTAGCCGGTATCTTCGCCCGGCGGGGCCTCGCCGGCCGCCACGCAATTCGCTTTCTCGCCGGCATCGGTCCAATCCGTGGCCCGCGACAGAGCGGTGGGGGAGTCCGCAAATGCCACGGGATCGCCGAAGCCCGTGCGCCCCTGCCACGACGCGCCGCCTCGTATCACCGCCTCCCAGCCGGGCAGCTTCCGCCAGACGCTGAACGCCTCCTTCGTGGCCACGTCCGTCTCGTCAAACTTCCGATGGAGCGCGAAGCGGCCCTGGTTCAGCACAATGCGATCCTTCGCGCATTGCGCGGGGGAGAAGCTGAATTCGGGGGCGCCCATGTTGTAATTGGTAAAGAAAGCGGATGCGCCGCCGTACCCCCACAACAGTCTGGTTCCGCCCGTTGCCCCCTCCAAGGTGACCTTGACGATCAGGCCCGCCGAGTCCGCCAGCGGCGAGGCCGACAACCGAACCGTCACGCCGGGGAAGGCCGCGTCCCGCAACACGTAGTCCATCCGCCCGTCCGTATACGACACGTCTACTTCCGGCCACGCGTGAAACCACTTGCCGGCCCCGTCTTGGCTTATCCCTATGTACAGATGCCCAAGCAGACCTCCCGCGGAATGATAGTCAAACAGGAAACGAGGCTCGTTGTACGCCACTACCAACGGACGGAATGTGCTGCGGGGGATCTGCGCGAGCTGCTCGTCCGTCCAGATCATCCTGCGGTCGGAGGGGGGATACAACGGACGTCGATGAATACGGACCTCATCCCGAGCGATGCCGATCTCGCACGCCGGCGCCGGACGTTGGCCTTGGCCGATGTGGAGGCTATAGCCACCTTCCGAGGGGGTATACAGGTTCACCACGCGCGTTTCGCCCGCCGCCAGCACACACAGGACCAGTCCAAGTATTGACATGCCCGTCTCCTCGTTTGGAGCCACGATCCCACTCGTGTTTCATCCTACAACGCGGCCCGTGGCATATGCACGATCGGCCGGTTTGGGCTTTTCAGGGAGTTCTCTACGAGTGTATTGGTGGCGCTTGATCGTTTTGCAGCAATACGGACATAATTGTGCGGGTGTTGTATTGCCGCAAACCCCGGTTCTGTCTTGTTGAAGAGGGTGTGGCGCCGGAAGCCGTGCGGTCGCAAGCGGTTTTAATTCGCAAAAGATCCTTTTCGGATGTCACATTTTGGGGAGTTGCGGCGTCTTTTATGGCAGGGGAGGCCATTCGCCATGTCGACTACGCATCGAATCAAGAATTTCTATGGCGCGCGAGCCCGCAATGAGGACTCGGCCGCAGGTTTCACCTTGATAGAACTGCTTGTCGTGATTGCCATTATCGGCATTCTGGCTGCCATATTGCTCCCTGCGCTCTCTCGCGCGCAGGAAGCTTCAAGGCGCTCCGCCTGCCAGAACAACCTCAAGCAGATGGGCATGGTGTTTTCCATGTATTCGGGGGAAGCCAAGGGGATGCTGCCTCCGATCAAGCTCCAGAACTGCGCCGGCGAATGGATTGTATGGAACGAGATGTTCGAGCCCTCGTCCGTCTTTCCCGACTATCTGGCCGATTGGAATGTCCTGATCTGTCCCAGCGCGGCCAAATCGGGCGACGCTGTCGAGCAGTGGGACCGGGGCGAGACCTCGTCCTCCCACTGGAAATCGGTGCCCGGCTTCTCGGAGGACGGAAAGGTCGAGCCCTGCGAGGTCTTCGATCATCCCTACAACTATCTGGGCTGGCTGTTCCCCCCACAGGCCTGGCTTACACCGGTGGACCAATCTCTCTTGAAGGTGGAGGCCGAGAGTCTCATGCAATACATCGCCTTGGGACCTTTTCCCGAGTTCGTGGATCAGGATTGGCTGTTCGAGAACCCCATTAGCGGCATCGCGAAGCTGCCTCGGCTTCGCGCGGGCGTCGAGCGGTTTCTCATTACGGATGTGAACAATCCAGGCGCGGCCAATGCGGCGTCGTCCGCCATTGCCGTGATGTGGGATGTCCTTTCGGACAAGAATCCGCGGCACATGAGCCACATCCCCGGCGGCGTCAACGTGCTGTATCTCGACGGGCACGTCGAGTTTGGCCGGTACGCGGAGGCTGCCGGTGGCGCATTTCCGGCGAACTCGCTGGGGATTGCCGTCCACGAATGGAGCCACAGCGAGTGTGAAGGCGGCGTATGCCCCGGGTAAGCCGCGCCTCGTCCGCGGCACGATTAAGTGTGTGTCCGGCATTACGCCGAGAACGATATGGGGAGAAAGACATGAAGAAGCGTGGGTGGGTTCTGTTGTTCCTGGTATGCACGCTGATGGCGTCATCTGGCGCATGGGCAATTGCCATCGGTAGTCCAGCCCATCTTTATTTGACCTACAATTGGGTCAAGAATCCACCCAGCCATTTCCTGGATGGGTCGCATATTACCGTCATCGAATTGTGGGCGACTTGGTGCGGTCCGTGCTATTCCGCAGTGCCGGTGCTGACCCAGCTCCAGTCGCAGTATCAGGACTCCGTGCAGATAGCCGGCGTGTCCAGGGAGCCGGCCGACTTGGTTGTACCCTACGTCGAAGACCAGGGGGACCGAATGAACTACTCCGTCGCATATCGGGGAGAGTTTGTTTGGGCATATTACAACGACGGCTATTACTCACACGCGGTAATTATTGATCAGAGCCTGCACGTCATCTGGCAGGGGTCGGCGTTTGACTTGGCCGAACCGCTGGCCGAGGCCGTTGATGCGGGGGTCTTTGTTAAGAACCATCCCGTCGGCGGCGTGTTGACGGAAGGGCAGGATCTCACGCTTTCCGTCGAACTCACCAGAGACGTGCCCGTCAGCTATGCGTGGACCCGGAATGGGCAGCCGGTGGGGGGCAACACAGCGACCCTTTCCCTGCCTTCTGTAAGCAGCGCGGACCACGGAGACTACGTTTGTACCATCACCCGGACGGATAACCCGGATGTATCGGTCCAGACCTCGAACGCTGCCGTACGTGTGCTGCCCTCGGGTGACCTGCCTCTCCTTTCGTTTTCAGGAATGGTTGCAATGGCGGTGGTATTGCTCCTGGGTGGCATCTTTGTGCTGCGATACAAACTCAACGCCGCATAGGGCGCAAGGTCACAGGTTATCGAACCCGCGTGCAGCCCCGACGAGGGCTGTATCGCGGGCTCGTTTTTTTCTGTTCGGCTCACATTAATTCAAGCGGGTGATTCCCCAGGAAACCCTTGACTTACGCAATGGTATTTCCTACAATCTTGTAGGTTTTACTTGGCGCGGCCGTTCTGACCTGTAACGCAAGGGTTGTATGAGCATATCTTCTGAACAACATCAAGTCCGGCGGGAAGTTACAGAACTCAGCCTGCTTTTCGAGGTGAGCCAGATTCTGGATCGGACCATGGATCTGCGGGAAGAGGTGGGGTCTATTCTCGATCTCATTGCAAAGTATACCGGCATGATCAGAGGTACGCTCACGTTGGTAAACCGCGATACCGGAGAACTCTTTATCGAGACCGCTTACGGCCTTTCGGCAAGTCAGCAGGAGCGCGGCCGCTACCGTCCGGGCGAAGGCGTTACGGGCCGGGTGGTGCAGACCGGCCGGCCTATGGTCATCCCCCGAATTTCGGAAGAACCGCTTTTTCTGGACCGCACGGGCGCGCGGCAGAACGTCAAGAAGGACGAGATCTCCTTCATCTGCGTGCCCATCAAGCTGGGCGCGGAAACCATCGGCGCCCTGAGTGTGGATCAACTCTTCTCGGAATCGGAATCGCTCGACGAGGATGTGCGCCTACTGTCCATTATCGCGCAGATGATCGCCCAGGCCGTGCGTCTTCGCCAGGAATCGATGGAGGAGCGCCAGCGGCTTCTGGAAGAGAACAACCGCTTGCAGCGCGAGTTGAAGGACCGCTTCCGTCCCGCGAACATCACCGGGAATTCGGCGGCGATGCAGCAGGTGTATGACCTGATCGCGCAGGTCTGCAAGAGCGATACGACCGTGCTGATTCGCGGCGAAAGCGGCGTCGGCAAAGAACTCGTCGCCAACGCCATCCATTACAACAGCCAACGGGCGGACAAGCCGTTTATCCGGGTTAACTGCGCCGCCCTGCCCGAATCGGTCATCGAAAGCGAGCTGTTCGGCCACGAGAAGGGGGCGTTCACAGGCGCCCTCCAGCAGCGCAAAGGGCGCTTCGAGCTCGCCCACGGGGGCACCATTTTCCTGGATGAGATCGGCGACCTCTCGGCGAAGATGCAGATCGGCCTCCTGCGGGTGCTCCAGGAGCGCGAGTTCGAGCGCGTGGGCGGGAGCGAGACGTTGAAGGTGGACGTCCGCGTCATCACGGCGACCAGCCGCAACCTTGAGAAGCTGATGGAGGAAGAATCGTTCCGGCAGGACTTGTATTACCGTCTGAATGTATTCCCGATTCATATTCCGCCGCTGCGGGAACGCCGCTCGGACATCATGGATCTCGCCAATTTCTTCATCGAGAAGTATAGCCGCTCGTCAGGCAAGAACATTCGGCGCATCTCGACGCCCGCCATCGACATGCTCATGAGTTACCACTGGCCGGGCAACGTTCGCGAACTCGAGAACTGCATGGAGCGCGCCGTTCTCTTGAGCAGCGACGACGTGGTGCACGGTCATCACCTGCCGCCGACCTTGCAGACCGCCGAAGCCAGCGGCACGGTCGTCAAGATGACCCTCGAGCAGGCGCTCGACAACCTCGAGCGCGAGATGCTGATCGAAGCGCTCAAGAATGCCCGAGGCAACAAGGCCAAGGCCGCACAGGACCTCGGCATCACCGAGCGCATCATGGGGCTGCGCGCCGAGAAGCACGCCATCAACGCGAGGCTTTTCCGCGCTCCGCGGCGAAGCTGAACATCGAGAGTTCGATTGTGCTTGGACAAATCGCTGTGCGCGGATCTGTGGTGCGCGTTTGATTGCGTTCGCCGCACGGCTTCCATTCCTTCAATTCTGTGTCTATTTTCTGAATTCTTCATCAACAAATTAATATGAGGAAAATCGACGCTACATTTTTGTATAATGCTGTCGCGCCGAGAACCGAAAGGTTGCGCGAGATGAACTGGGTTGTTACGATTCCGTATGGATGAGCATCTGGTTCCTACGAGATTGTAAGGTGAATGAAGGTGCGGTGGCCGGGTGGAGTGAATGTATGCCGCCTCAAGCCGCCCCCTGCAATGGATTTGGTTTCAAATGCTCGTGTTTTACGAAGGTGGCACGGCAATTGCCTTAGGTAGTCTGTCGCGCTTCCTGGCGCGACATTGCAAAGTGCCCTAGTGGCGGCCCTATGGTCGTCCTTTGCCTCCCTCCCCCGGGAGCGTGCGGGCTCCGGTATCCGTCCACCGGAGCCCGCACGGCGAATCAGGGCGAAAACCACCCCGGGCATCAACGTGCTCGTGCTCGTAATCGTGCTCGTAATCGATGCATTCAATCGTACTCGTAATCGGTGGTTTGTTAATCCGAGTACGATAACGATTACGAGCACGATTACGAGCACGAGCACGATGAAATAGGCGGCGGTTTGAATCGTGCGCGCCTACGCCGTATCCTCAGGAAAATGGTCTCAGCGGCACGCAGCGTAATCGGAGCAATCATGCCGACTCTCTTTTCTTGGAACGTCAACGGCGTCCGTGCGGCCGTTCGGAATGGGCTTCTGGAGTTTATCGAGCGCGAACAGCCGGACATCCTCTGTATTCAGGAAACGAAGGCGCATTTTGGGGATCTGACGCCGGCCATCACGGAGCCGAAAGGTTACGGCAGCCTGTGGTGCTCGGCGAACAAGCGCGGCTACAGCGGCGTGGCGACGTATTTCCGGCGGGAACCGCTGTCGGTGTCAAACATGGGCATCGAGGAGTACGATTCGGAAGGGCGGGTGCAAGTTCTGGAATATCCGGAGTTCACGCTCATCAACGCTTACTTTCCGAACAGCCAGGAAGAGCGCAAGCGGCTGCCCTACAAGCTCGGTTTCTGCTCCTCCATGCTCGAGCTTTGCCAAGCGCTAAGAAGCAAAGGCAAGAACGTCATCGTCTGCGGCGACATCAATATCGCGCACCGGGAAATCGACTTGGCGCGCCCCAAGACCAACACCGAGAGTCCGGGTTATTACATCGAGGAACGCGAAATCATGACACGCTTTCTCGAGGCGGGATATGTCGATGCGTTCCGCCATTTTGTGCCGGATCCGGGGCATTATACGTGGTGGTCTTACCGCGCCGGG
>JAVEWL010000720.1:0-3257 GCA_034004565.1 FCB group bacterium
TGGTGGCCAGTGGCGGGACCGAAGTGGGCAGCACGATCGACTTCGCCACGCCCTGGCTGCGCTTCGTGCTGGGCTTTCTCGGCATTACGGACATCGAGGTGATTGCCGCGGACTGCGGCAACCTGCGTGGCGTGGCGGCGGCAGAACAGGCCACCGCGCGTGCCGACGCCGTGCTCGACCGCGACTGGCGGCAGTGCGCCGCCGCCTGAAGCCGTGTTCCTGTATTTTTGAAAGGAGAACGTCATGACCCTACGAACCATCCGCCAGCGTGTTCCCGCACTCGAGGTGACCGAGGGCGCGGGCGTTACCGTGCACCGCAGCATCGGTACGCCGGCGCTGAAGAATCTCGATCCCTTCCTCATGCTCGACCATTTCGGCAGCGACAATCCGGACGAGTACATTGCCGGCTTTCCCGAACATCCGCACCGCGGTTTCATCACCTTCACCTACATGCTCGACGGCCACATGGAGCACCGCGACAGCATGGGCAACCGTGGCGATCTGCAGGCCGGCGGCGCGCAATGGATGAAAGCGGCGAGCGGTGTGATCCATTCCGAGATGCCGAAGCAGACCGCGGGCCTGATGCGCGGCTTCCAGTTGTGGATCAACCTGCCGGCGAGCCAGAAGATGTCCGACCCCGCCTACCAGGAATTCTCCGCCGCGGCGATTCCCGAAACGGTGCGCGACGGAGCGCGCGTGCGCGTGCTGGCGGGCGAGTACGATGACGTTCATGGTGTCATCGAGGATCCGGCAACGGACGTGCTGTATCTCGACGTTACGCTCGATGCAGGCAGGCGGTTCGAGTCGCCGCTGGCCGGTGACCGCAACGCCTTCGTCTATGTCTTCGAAGGAGACGCCACGCTCGCCGGCGAAGCGCTGCCGCGACACACGCTGGCCGTGCTCGGCAAGGGCGAGGGTTTCGCGATCGACGCGGGAGGCGAGGGCGCGCGCTTCATCCTCGTCGCCGGCCGGCCCATCGGCGAGCCGGTGGTGCAATACGGCCCCTTCGTGATGAATCGCCGCGAGGAGATCGAGCAGGCGTTTGCAGACTATCGCGACGGCAAGCTGGTGCGCACGCGCGCCGCGATGACGGGCCACTGAGCGGCGTCCCCCATCTTCCTGCAGACAGCGTGCGGCCGAATCAATAACGCCTGAATTCCGCTGTGACCAAAGTCTGCGGCGGGTTGGGGTGTATGTAATTCGACGCGGAAAGATTCAGGGCTTTGTCGACATGACCTCACCCTTCTCGGGAGACATAAGGCCCCAAGAAGCGCATGCCATTGAAGTGGATCAGATGCGTTGGAGCATCGGCTACCCATACTTCCGTCTCCCAGGCGATTTCGCCAAGGTGTCGCCCCATGATCGTACGATTCGGGAAGGCAGTCACATAAACCAGTCCGGCTTTGGAACTGGCAAACAGCTCTGCGAGTTCGGTATGGCGTTTGCCATCGACCGGGCCGTGACTGGTGACAGATTCCACCAACAGCAGCCAGTTCTTCTCGGTAAAATGCAGAACCACATCGGGCATCTTGCCGTGTGGGTCCACGCTTATGCCCAGCTCCGTCAGGAGTGCTGTGTCGAGGTAGCTCCACTTGTTGCCCGTATCACCGGCATAAACCAACACGCTGCCCGGCGCAAAGCGCGGCGCGAAGTCCTCGATGATGGCCCGGATCAATTCGCTATGCTCGCCGGGGCTGAGGGTGATTTTCCTACCCGGACCAATCTTGACCGGAATACGGTTTTGCTCGCGCTCTTTCGCATACTTGGCGACCAGTGTTTCACGTTCGGCGAGATAAGCGGTGAGGTTGTCGCGCCACTTCGGCGTATCAAAGGTGCGAAGCAGGACCAGTGTGGCGGGTTCGATCTGGTAAACCGCCTTGGGACTGTTCACCGGGCGGTCGGGTTTGTCCGGATTGTAGAGGGCCACACCGGCATTACAGAACTGGTGCATAGTCTGGCGGCGGAACGTCTCCCGAGTGTTCGGCGCGTACTCTCTGCCGTAATGCTTGCGCGTCCAATCCATGAGCGGCGTGATGCCGATAAGCGGGTTTTCTGCCTGCGACCACGCCTTGCCCGGCGTGAGGTTCAACAAAGCCAGCAGTGACAGGGCGGACCGCTCGTTTTGCTGGGCCATCGGCAGGCCCAATGAAACGATGATCTGCTGGGCGGCAGCGATGTGTTTGTTTTTTCTGCGGGTCATGCAGTCAGTTTCACCAGTTGTTCGTCGATCATTTCCTGGTTGAGTTCAACGTGCTGTCTGGCCCACGTGCCCAGCTCGACCAGCACCTCGCGGCTGGGATATTTCATCAGTTTGAGATCGGTTGCATTGACTTGCGTGTGGCCGTTGAAGCGGCGGAAGCTCTCGTCCACGGCGGTCGTATTGAGGAACACGGCCAAGCCCCTTGCCAGCAGCTCTGGCAAGCCGTGCTTGTCCTCGTGAAAGAGGTTCAGGTGGTTCTCGAAGGCTAGTGCCGTATGGTCGCCAAATGCCGCGGGATCGATCACGCTGGCCACCACGCGGCGCTTCTCTTCTTTTGATGAGAATCGGCGCACCACGCAGTAGAAGCCATTGGGGTAAAGCCATTTTTCGGTCGCTTCGTTGCGCAGGATCGCGTTCGGCTTCTTCAAGTCGGGCGCCGGCCAACTCGTTCCGGTGCTTTTCAAGTGGCCTGGATAGAGCAAGGGTACGGTGCCTTCTTCGGGCATGTCCCGCAGGTGCGCTCTTACCCGGAAGTCGACCACGGGTCCGGTCGATATCCTGATACCCAAGTCAGCGAGCGTGTAGCGCACGGCCGGCAATAGCTCGATCGTGTTTTTCTCGGGCGACGTTGGGACATGGATGAATCGTTCCGGATCACCCGGGAACACGATCCGGTCGAACGCCTGTTCGTGCGTGGCCAGGTCGGTAAAGCTGTCGTCGGTCGAAGTGCTGATCGTCACCGGCCCCCGCTGACCGCCTCGCTCGAGGCGGATGATCACGTTCTCCTGCAGTACTTCGTCGTCCTTGAAAGCCTTGTTGCGTGATTCGAAGAGGTGTATGTGGCGGATCGCTGCACGCTTGAGGATGAAGTCACGGAACGGGCGGTAGTATGGCCCGTTGCAGAAGCTGCGCGGGATGATCGCCACGATCTGGCCGCCCGGCGCGGCCTGTGCCACGGCCAGTGCGACGAAGGCGGAATACAGATTCACGGTCTCGATGCCGACCCTGCGCAAGGCGAGCCGGTGAGCGGAATTGCTGTTTATCTTCTTGTACGGCG
>JAVEWL010000721.1:0-3251 GCA_034004565.1 FCB group bacterium
ATGCACTTCCTTCCACCGGGCCGGCTGCACGCCGCCCTCGTCCGGGTTTGCCGCAAAGGATTGGAGCCGGGGCACACGGCCCCGCGCAAATACTAGCAAGCGGCACGGCGAAACGCAAACCGCAACCGTTGCCCCGGCCTCGGTTGCCGGCACTTCGCGGTGCACGCGGCGCGCTCAGAATTGCAGGGCCGCCTCCAGGTAGAAATAATCGGCGTCCTTGCTGCCGGTGCCCCCGTTGAAGACAAGCCCGTTCAGGTCGACGAAGTTGCCATCGACGGACCCGTCTCCGGTGAAGAAGTGGCGCCAGCCGGCCTTGAACAGCAAGTCGTCCGAATACTGGTACTCCGCCCACAGGCCCGCTTCCCAGCCCAGGTCGTCATCGGATTCCTCCGTAATGAAGCTGAACGCCGGAAACAGCGGAATCCGGCGGCCGTTCACCCGGATGTGCCAAGGCTGGTCGAAGGTATCCACGGCACGGAACCACGCGGCGTCCGCGCCGATGCGCAGCGTCTCCGTAGGCTGGAGCGAGATGCCGCCGCGCACGGTCCAGAAATTCGAGAGTGCGCCCTGGTCGTCCAGGATGAGGCTGTAGGACTTGTCGGAGAAGAGGCGGTTGAACGGGATGCTCGCCCGGGGCCGCACGAGCGCCGCGAATGGGTTCAGCCATTCCCAGAAGCTGATGTCGCGGTTGTCCTCGCCGTCGAAATACGCGGCGCCCAGCCACAGGCGTGGCTGCAATCGGTGGTCGAAGGTGTAACCCAATTCGAGATCCGCCGCCCACGCGTCGAAATCGGCCGAACTGTCGCCGTAATTGTACGGGCGAAACAGGAATCCAACGGAGGATGCATTGCCAAATTGGTAGGCCGCTTCGAGACTGTAGTCGAAACCGGCGTGCTCGCCCGCCAGGCGCGCACCGACAGTGTGCAGATAGGTCGGGTCGTAATCGTCCAGCCCGAGCAGGTCCTCGAACCAGTCGAGCACGCCCAGGGAAACCGTGTCCCTCCTGGATAAGGCGTCGCGCACAAGCAGCCAGTATGCGTCGATCGTCATGGCTTCGATGCCCGTGTAGCTGCCGTAAAGGGCGTAGAGGTCGGTGTCGCCGTCCTTCTCCAGGGGGCTGCGCTCCGCAAGCTTGGCCCAGAAGGCATCGACACGGAAGGCATTGGCCGCATAGGTCAGGCGCACGGCGTCGAAGGAGAGTCCCGGAAACTCGGGCAGATGGTCACCCGCGCCCACGAGCCAGCCGCTGCCCAGGACCAGCTCCTGCCGGCCTATCCGCAACTGCACGGGCGAGCCGAACATCTCCCGGGCTTCGATGTAGGCCTGATACACTTCCACGTCGCCCACGCCGCGCCGGTCGATGCCGGTTATATAGTCGGAGCGGAAATTCTCACCCCAGACTTGGTACGCCTCGAGTTCGAGGAACGCAGTGACCTCGCCCGTGAAGTCCGCGCGCACGTTGAGGCGCGTGCGCTGCTCGACGAGCTTGTAATCGTCGCCCGCATCGTCCCAGTCGAAGTAGCTCAGGATGGTCTGCCTGCCGAACGGGTCGCCAATGGGGCGTCCCTGCAGCGCGCCCGGAAGCCAGCGGATGTTGTTGCCGGTAAACGCCACGCCCGTGGGCCGGTCAAAGGAATTGAGGAAGGCCTGCCCGCGTATGCGCAACTCGCCTCCCACCTGCACCGTCTTTAACTCGGCGAGTGCGCCTGCCGCTGCCAGAAACAGCACGACAGCAAGGGTCAGGCTCCGGTACCACCGTTCCGCACACCCATTCCATCCCATATTACGCAAAGCCGTCATGGTCAGTCTCCTGCCGCTGCGAGGCGGCGGCTCCACCGTACCCTCCCGTGACACACCCTTTGTGATACCCGAAAAGGGTATCGCGTCGACGTTCCCGTCGAATCGGCACAATACGAAGCCTCCGGGAGCACCCGGACATTTCGCGACTTTAGTATAAGGGAATACTCCTTCGCGCGCCACCCGTTTTTTCCTGCATGCCCCGCGGAAGGCTTCTCCGGGCATGGAAGTGCGGAACTGAGCGATAATACATCGAAAATTCGCACGAAAAGTGGATTTGCATGACGCGAAAAGTGCGAATCTTCTTGACAGCCCGCACACTTTCGGACAACAATGCAGTGGGTTCCAGAATGGTGCCCGGGAACGGGGTTCGAGGAATGTGGAGTGTGCGTTGGCCAGTTAGCCGGGGCTTCCTGCCGCCCGGTTGGAGAACACTGCTTCCGGAACGCATGCCACGAAACAGGGAGGCGCACGCCGTGCGGTTTGTTGTTCAACACGTATTCGCGGGGCTAGCGGTGTGCATGCTCGCCGCCGCGCTGAGCGGTTGCCCCGCGGACAGCACGAAAGTGCGCGCGGATTTCACGGGTGCGCCACGGGTGGGCTACGCGGACCTGCGCGTGAGTTTCAAGGCCTCTGTCGAAGCGCTGCCGCCCTATCTGCTCAACCCCAAGTTCCGCGATCCGGCGCGTCCGAGCATTACGGTGCTATCGTATCTCTGGACATTCGGAGACGGCACGACGGGGACCGGCAAGTCGCCTATGCACGTGTATACCAAGCCGGGTGTCTACGACGTGGGGCTCACCGTGTTCATCGAGGAGACGGTTCCCCTGGGCGGCAAGGCGAATTTCTCCACACAGACCAGTCAGGTCACGGTGTTCAAGCCCAAGTATATCCGGGTGCTGTCACCCAACGAGCCCCCCGTGGCCGACGCCGGACCCGACCGTGTCGTGCCGCTGAATCAGCCCGTCACCCTGGACGGTACGGGAAGTTCCGACCCGGACGGCGACCCGCTCACCTACGCCTGGACGGTCACGCGGATTCCCGTGGGCGGAGGCGCGGGCACGCCGGTTGCGGTTACGGCCGCGGACACGGCCTTCCCCGTCTTCACACCGGATGTGCACGGCACGTACCGGGCCACACTGGTGGTCAACGACGGCGAGTTGGACAGCGCGCCGGATGAAGCGGACATCACAACGGACCAGACGGGCCCCACCATCAATTTCCCCGCGGGCACCGATATCTCCGGTGAGACCACGGTGGAATGCGGCAGCACCGTATTCGAGCAACCGACCGCGTTCGTCGCGGTGGACGGGGACGTGACCAGCCTGCTGCAAGTGAGCGGTACGGTTGATCTCAATGCCCCGGGAACCTACGTGCTTGAATATGTTGCCGTGGACTCCTCGGGTAATGCATCGGAGACGTTCACGCTCACGGTACACGTGGTGGACACGACG
>JAVEWL010000055.1:0-15129 GCA_034004565.1 FCB group bacterium
TGGGTGGGATCGACGCGAAAGATTGCCCCCTCACCCCGACCCTCTCCCCCGATGGGGGAGAGGGGGAAAGCCGGGTGCGACTGCGTGGTTTGTCCCCTTCTCCCCCATCGGGGGAGAGGGGCGGGGTGAGGGGAGCCCAACGCTTGCGCCCCACCCACAAGCCACGCGACTGCGTCACGCGGCTTGAAGGTGCCACACGGAGAGAAATAGCCTGGATGTACCTCTTTCCGTCGAACGATTCTTGATTGGGGCGTTGCGAAACAGGCAGACTTCATCTGTCGATTGATTGGTGGGGCTGGGGAAATCTGAAAATGACCAAACGCATCCTGGTAGTCGGTGGCGGGACCGGCCGGGCCGGGGTGATCGAAAAGGCCCGCGCGCTGGGCGCAGACCCTGTGCTTGTAGACGATCGTTCCGCCGCGCCGCCGCCTTCCCAGGAATGCATGCTCGTCGAGGACATCGCGAATCCGGCCCTGCTGGTCGAGGCGGGCCAGGCCCTCGGCGTGGACGGCATGTTCGCGCTGGAGGAGCGGGCCGTCGATGCGGTCGTGTATGCGGCGCACGAGTTGGGGTTGCCGGGGATCTCGCCCGAGGTGGCCTTCCGCGTACGAAACAAGCTGGCCCTGCGCGAGGCGCTACGGGCGCACGGGATGCCGGTGCCCGCGTTTCGCGGGGTTCATACCGTTGAAGAAGGGGAGACGGCCGCGCTGGAACTTGGATTGCCGGTGGTGGTACGGCCGGCCGATGCCGGCCTTGGCGGAGGCGTACAGTGCGTGGAGTATGTTGAAGACATCTCCCTTGCCTTTGTGCAGGCGCGAAGATTGTCCTCCTCCGGAACCGTCGTGGTTGAAACCGTCGTCGAAGGGGAAGCGTTCAACGTCGACGGGCAGGTTTTCGGAGGCGAATACCGCTTGGGTGGCATCTCGGGTAAGGAACGCTCGGAGCCGCCGTACCGCTACGACACGGGGCTGTACATGCCCGCCGACATCGACGCGCCCCTGCGCTATGCCATCGTGGACGAGACGTTGCGCGCTCTGCAGGCCGTCGGATTTACGGACGGCACGCTGCGGGTCGAGGTGGTTGTTTGCGGGGACGGGCCGCGCATTATGGAAATGGCGATTCCCACCATCGGCGGCTGCGTGGCGGTCGATTTGGTGGCGCACGCGTACGGGCGGGATTACCTGGCGGATTCACTGCGCATCGCGCTGGGCGAGACACCCCGGGAACAGCCTCGGTTCGAACGGGGGTGCGCATTGTACTGGATTCCATCGCGCTCGGGCGTGGTAAACCAAGTCCTGGGCGCCGGCCAGGCGAGGGCCATGCCGGGGGTCGAAGAGGTGGAACTGCGGGTGCAGCCCGGGGATGTGCTCGGGCACGTGGTGGACTGCGTCACCCGGGATCGCATCGGACGTGTGCTCGCCACTGCCGACACGGCCGAGGAGGCCGTGTGCATCGCCAAGGCCGCGCGGGACACTGTCCACGTGGTCACGCGCCCGACGTACGAGCAGACGTGAGAAGAGATGGGAATCATGGGAAGCATGGGAGTCATGAGAATGATCGCTCCCATAATTCCCATGCTTCCCATACTTCCCATGCTCGGCTTTTAAGTAAGGTGGTTCAGAATTGAACGAAGACGCGATTTCATTTGAGGTAGTGGCCAAAGATCCGGAAACGGCTGCGCGGGCCGGACGTCTGACTACGCCGCACGGGGTTATCGAGACGCCCGTGTTTATGCCCGTGGGCACGCAGGGTACGGTCAAGACCTTGTCGCAGGAAGACCTGTGCGACATCAACGCCCAGATTATCCTGGGCAACGCTTATCATCTTTATCTGCGTCCGGGCACCGGCGTCCTAGAAAAGGCGGGTGGGTTGCACGGGTTCATGGGCTGGGACCGGCCGATTCTGACCGATTCGGGCGGGTTTCAGGTCTTCAGCCTTGCGGGCCTCAACAAGATTACGCCGGAGGGCGTCACCTTCCAGAGCCATCTGGACGGCTCGCGCCATGTCTTTACGCCCGAAAGCGCCACGGACATCCAGATCTCGATCGGCGCCGACATCATGATGTGCTTTGACGAGTGCACGCCGCACCCGGCCCTGCACGACGCCGCGGCCGAGTCGATGCGCATGACGGCGGCCTGGGCGGCCCGCTGCAAGCAGCGCTGGCTCGAACGCGAGGCCAACCGACACCAGGCGCTGTTCGGGATTGTCCAGGGGAGCGTCTACGAGGACCTGCGCATCGAAAGCGTCGAACGCACGGTCGAGATAGGCTTCCCCGGCTATGCCATCGGCGGCGTGAGCGTCGGCGAGAGCAAGGAGGAGATGGTGCGCGCCGTGGAATGGGCCGCACCGCGCCTTCCGGAGGAGAAGCCGCGCTACCTGATGGGCGTGGGCCCGCCGGAGGATATCCTCGAAGCGATCGAGCGGGGCGTGGACATGTTCGATTGCGTGATGCCGACACGCAACGCGCGCAACGGAAGCCTGTTCACTTCGCAAGGGCGGATTAACATCAAGAACGCGCAATACGCCGCCGACTTCGGTCCGCTGGATCCCGCCTGCGGGTGCCTCACGTGCCGCCGGTACAGCCGGGCGTACCTGAGCCACCTGTACCGGTCGGGTGAGGTTTTGGCCTTGCGCCTGAACACTTTACACAATCTTTTCTTTATGATACAATTCGCGGCCAATGTGCGTCAGGCCATTAGGGCCGGCCGTTTTCGTCAGTTCAAAGGCGAGTTCCTGGAGCGCTATTCGGCCTGACGGGCGTACTTATACAATGTGGGAGGATTGCTGGACGTGTGGACTATTGCTTGGGCGCAGGGAGCGACGACTCCCACGCCGGATGCGCCGCCGCCGGGTTTCATGGGCGGAAGCGGCACGCTGATGTTTATGTTGGTGTTCTTCGCCATCTTCTACTTCCTCCTCATACGCCCGAATCAGAAGCGTGAGAAGGAACGGCAGCGGATGCTCGCAAGCCTCAGCAAAGGCTCCCGCGTGGTTACCTCCGGAGGGATCATCGGCACCATTGTCGGCTTAACGGATAAAACCGCCGTGCTACGGGTAGACGACAATCCCGTAGTCAAGATGGAGTTTCTCCGTGGCGCCATCTCCCGGGTCATCACTCGGGAAGATGAGAATCTGGACAGCTAAAGTAAGCACGACATCGGCCGAGGAAGGCAACGCCCCGCCATCATGGGGAAACGGGCGACGCCGCGAGTGGAGTCAATCATGCAGAAGCATACGATACGCACCGTTGCGATTTGGTTTACCATAATCCTGGCGGTTATCTGGATTTACCCGACGGTGGGCTGGAACATGCTCACTGCGGAGCAGAAGGAAGCCCGCAAGGCCCAGTGGGAAGCGGAAGACGCGGAATACACGAAGCCCGGCATGTTCAAGGACACGGCGAAGAGCCTCCGGCGCTGGTGGGAATTCGACAACAACCGCATCATCAACCTCGGTCTTGACCTTCAGGGCGGCATCCACATGGTGCTCGGCCTCGAGACGGACAAGCTCACCGACGCCGATTGGGAGCGCCTGGGCAACCAGTTCGGGCTCGCCGATCGCGACGACATCGAACAGCACCTGCAGGACGTGGCGTTGCAGACTGTGCGCCGGCGCGTGGCCGAGTTCGAGGCGCAGGAACCCCTTATCACCGCGATGGGCAGCAACCAGATCCAGGTGCAGTTGCCGGGCGAAAAGGACATCAAGCGCGCCCAGAACCTCATCATGAAGACGGCTTACCTCACCTTCAATATCGTGGCGGGCGAGCAGGAGACGAGCAAGATCTACGCCGCCATCGAACAGAGATTTCCGAGGCGTTTCCTGCCTTTCATGAAGACCTATCGCGGTAGCGTGGTCGTGCCTGAAGAAAACATCGAGCGCATTCGTCAGGTCGTCAAGGAAGCCCAGGAAGTCCCGGGCCTCATTCCCGAAACCAAGAAGATTCTCATCGGCCAGGCGCCCAACAAGCTCGAGACGCTGCGCCAGCATGAAATCTACCTGGTCGAGAAAGAGCCCATCATGACGGGCGAAGGCCTGAGCATGGCGGTGGCCCGTCCCGACGAGCAGAGCCCCTCGCAGTGGAAGATCCTCTTCGGCTGGAACGCCGAAAGCGCCACCCAGTTTGCCAAGGCCACCCAGGCCAACATCGGCAAGGGCATGGCCATCGTGCTCGACGACGTGGCCGTGTCGGCGCCCGTCATCCGAAGCCAGATTGGCGCCAGCGGCGAAATCACCGGCTCGTTCACCCGCGAACAGGCGCTTGACCTCGCGATCGCGCTGAACTCCGGCGCCATGCCCGTTCCGGTGAAGGAAGATTACTCCGGTTACGTCGGCGCCTCGCTGGGGTCCGACTCCGTGCGCGCGGGCGTGTGGTCGGCCATCATCGGCATCGCGCTGGTAATCATCATCACCCTTGCCTACTATCGCATCCCCGGCCTGATCGCGGACATCGGCCTGTTTCTCAACGCGCTGATGCTCCTCGGGCTCATGGCTTACTTGCACGCCACCTTGACCTTGCCCGGCATCGCGGGTCTTATCCTGACCATCGGTATGGCCGTGGACGCCAACGTGCTCGTGTTCGAGCGCATGCGCGAAGAACGGCGCAACGGCCGCTCGCTGCTGGCCACCATCGATCTGGGGTATTCGCGCGCCGCCACCACGGTCATCGACTCGAACGTGACGACCCTCATCGCGGGCCTGGTCCTGATGCAGTTCGGCACGGGGCCCGTCCAGGGCTTCGCCGTGACGCTGTGCATCGGTATCGTCACGAGCGTGTATACGGCCCTTATCGTCACGCGGGCCATGTTCGACTTCCTCACACGGCACAATCTGCTGTCCGACGTCAAGATGAATAGCGTCATCCCCGCCGTGACCAACTTCAAGTTCATGGACAAGCGCTATTATTGCGCCATTTTCAGCGCCATCCTTATCGTCGTGGGCATGGGTTGGTTCACCTACCGGGAAATCAACGGCCCCAGCAACTTCGGCGTCGATTTCACCACCGGCACCAACGTCGTCGTCCGCCTCGACAACGACCAGCCCGTCCAGGTTGGCGCGTTGCGCGATGCCCTGGGCGCGGCCAAGTTCCCGGATGTTCGCGTTCAGGAATACACCACCGAGCAGGCCGAGGGCGTGAATAACCGCTTCCTCGTTCACGTCAGCAGCGAGGAAGAAGATGCAGCGCCTGCCGCGACTCCCGCGCCAGCCGGCGAGGTGGTTCAGCCTCTCAGCGCGCAAATCGTCGAGAAGATCCAGACGGCCCTCTTGCCCATCGTGGGCAACGACGCCGCCAAGGTCAACGTTGAAAGCGTCGAGACCGTGGGCGCCGCGGTCGGCAAGCGCCTGATCATTGACGCCATCCTGGCCGTGTTCTACTCGATGTTCTTCATCACCCTGTACCTGTGGTTCCGCTACGAGCTGCGCTTCGCCCTGGGCGGTATCCTGGCCCTGTTCCACGACGTGCTCATCACCGTCGGCCTTTTCGCGCTGACCGGCCGGCAGATCAACATGGGCGTGGTGGCCGCTATCCTCACGGTTATCGGTTACTCGCTGAACGATACCGTGGTGGTGTTCGACCGAATCCGCGAGGACATGCGGCTCTACCGCGGCCGCGGCATGGGCCTGCTCGAGATCATGAACCTCGCGATCAACGAAACGCTGAGCCGCACCACGATGACCTCGGGCTTGACGCTTGTTGTGGTTATCGTGCTGTACTTCTTCGGCGGTGAAGTGCTGCGCGACTTCGCCTTCGCGCTCATCGTCGGTATCGTCTTCGGTACCTATTCGTCAATCTTCGTCGCAAGCCCGCTGGCCTACTTCCTGCAGCGGTTTCAGTCCAAGAAGAAGGCGACGATTACCGACAAGATCGAGCCCGGCTCGCGCCACCGTCCCAAGCGCCAGAAGCCGTCCGACTCGGAAGGCGAAGTGACCGTCTAACGCCAAACATCAAACGGCGCCGGAGGAACCCACCTCCGGCGCCGTTTTACTTTAGTTGCCGCAAAAGAACGCAAGGAACACAAAGAAGAACCGCGGACAGAACCGCTTTCCGCAGTTTCTTCTTTGTGTTCTTTGTGTTCTTTTGCGGCTAAATTTCTTACTAATCCGCTACTTCTTCTTTGCGGTCGATTTCGTGTTTCTTCAGGCGGTATTGGAGAGTCTTGTAGGTGAGGCCCAGTAACTCGGCGGCTTCCTTGATTCGTCCGCCGGAACGCTGCAGGGCCTGGCGGATGAGGTCCTGTTCGAGGTCTTCGAGCACGATGCCGCCCGGCGGCAGATTGAACTGTCCCGGCTCCGGTGTGGACTCACGCAACTTCTCCGGCAAATCCTCCACGTGCAGCACATCGGCGTCCGACAGGATGAACAACTGTTCGAGCGTATTCTCCAACTCGCGCACGTTCCCCGGCCAACGGTAGCGTCGCATCGATTCCAGCGCATCCGCACCGACCCGCGGCACGACCCGCCCGAGACGCGCCGCAAGCTTCTCGCGGAAGTGCCCTATGAGCAGCGGCAAGTCTTCGATGCGCTTGCGTAACGGCGGCAACTGAACCGGGAGCACCTCGAGCCGGTAGTACAAATCCTGCCGGAAATTGCCTTCCTGCACGAGGCGCGACAACGCCTGGTTGGTCGCGGCGACGACGCGTACGTTGACCTTGCGCGAGGCCGTCGAACCGACGCGCTCGACGACGCCGTCCTGCAATACGCGCAGGAGCTTCGCCTGGCTATCGAGGCGCATGTCGCCTATCTCGTCGAGGAAAATTGTGCCTTCGTTGGCCATCTCGAACTTGCCGGGCCGGCTCGCGTCGGCACCCGTGAACGCGCCCTTCTCATGCCCGAACAGTTCGCTCTCGATGAGCGTGTCGGGGATTGCGGCGCAGTTCACGACCACAAACGGCTTGTCCTTGCGCGGACCGGAGAAGTGGATGTGCCGCGCGACGAGTTCCTTGCCGGTTCCCGATTCGCCCTGGATGAGCACGGTGCTGTCGACGGGAATGGCGCGCCGGACCACGTCGAACACGCGCCGCATCTCGGGACTTTCGCCGATGATGTTGCCCAACGACACGGAGGTCTTCACCAGCTCGCGCAGACGCTTATTCTCCTGCCGCAGGTTCGTGCGCTCGAAGGTGCGCGCCACCACCATCAGCAGCTCGTCCTTTGCGAAGGGCTTGCCGAGATAATCGATTGCGCCCTCCTTCATCGCCGTGACCGCGGTCTCGACGGTCGCGTAGGCGGTCATGACGACGACTTCGGTGTCGGGCCGGACCCGCTTGGCCTGGCGCAGCAGCTCGAGGCCGTCCATCTCGGGCATGCGCATGTCGGTGAGGAGCAGGTCGAACGAATCTTCGCGCAAGGCCTCGAGCGCGGCCGTGCCCGAGACCACGCCCTGCGCCTCGTAGCCGGACTGGGTGAGGATGTCCAGCAGGATCTCGCGCTGCACACGATCGTCTTCGGTCACCAGGATCTTCGGCTTCATACCTTCTTCCCTTCGAGGGGCATCGTGATGAGCACCTGGCAGCCCTGGTCCGTCGCGCAGGAGAGGTCGATGCGACCCCCGTGCTCCTCGACAATACCCCGGGTAATGGCCAGGCCGAGGCCCGTGCCCGTGCTCTTCGTGGTGAAATAGGGTTCAAAGGCCCGCTCCAGCACGTCTTTCGACATGCCCGGACCGTCGTCGCGCACTTCGACCTCGCAGGTGGAATCCGTCACGCGCGAAAACAGCCGCACGCGCCCGCCGGGCGGGCAGGCTTCGAGCGCGTTGATCAGCACGTTCAGCGCGGCGCGGCGCCATTGCTCGCCATCGAGCATCAGCACCGTGTCGCCCGCGCGCAGATCCGCGATCAGCCGCACCTCGCGCTTCTCGGCGTCGCGCCGCAGCAGGTCGAGGCACTCCTGGAGCAGCCAGTCGATCCGCAGCGGTTCGGGTTCGAGCTTGCGGTCCTTCGCCAGCGACAGGAACCGCGTGACGATCTCGTCGATGCGATCCACCTCCTCGCGGATGGTACGAAGCTGCCTGGCCGTGCGCTCGCAATCGCTGCCGTCCGAGAGCGTATCGAGGGCGTGGCTCGAGATGAGCTTGATGGCGTTCAGCGGATTGCGCACGTCGTGGGCCACGCCCGCCGCGAGGTTGCCGAGCGCCGAGAGCCGCTGGGCCTGACGCAGATTCGCCTCGACGACCTCCTTCTCGCGCAAGGCGTCCACCATGTGGTTGAAGGTGTATTCGAGCGCGCGAATCTCGCCGGCGGTATTGCGTACGCGCACGGATTGCAGCTTGCCGCGGCCGATCTCCGCGCAGGCCTGGGACAAGTCCGATACCGGCTGCAGCGCGCGGTTGATGACGAAGATCATCAGCAGCAGCGTAATGATGAACACGAGCGTCACGGCCGCCATGTAAGTGTTGCGAAACGCCTGAATGAACTCCGTCTGCGGGTTGATCGTCATCTCCGACGTGTAGACCCATTCCCTGTCGTTCACGGTGAACAGGTGCTGCGACAGGCGGTAGATGCGGCCGTTGGCGGAGACCCCGTATTGAATCGGGTCGGGGCGGCCCTGGCTGTGCCACTCCCTCAACTCGAGTTTTTCGCCGGGCTGGCGATCGAGCATGCTCTCGATCTCGGCGGCGGTCTGGCCCTCCTTCAGGAGCTTCGAGACCTGCGTGGCCACGCCGATGCCCTGGGCTTCGAGCTCGTATGCGACCTCGTTGAAGTAGTGCTGCGAAATGAACGATACCGCCGCGAACAGGCAGAACAACAACACCGCGCAAAACAGCAGCACGCGGAAGATAAGCGTGTTGTACCAGCGTATCGCCGGGTATGGGGACGGCCCGGCCATCATGACCTGACGTCCGAGGTCCTGGCAGGCGGCGGCTCCTCGCCGCGGTAGACCCGGAGCACCGCCTTAACGTCTTCCCAGGTCTTCTTTTTGTCCACGGGATTGCGCAGGAGGTACGCGGGATGGTACGTGACGCGCAGGGGGATGCCCTGGTATTGATGCCAGAAACCGCGCAGGCGGCCGACGCTTTCGGTGGTCTTGAGCAGGCATTGGGCCGCGACGCCGCCCAGCGCCACGATCATCTCGGGCCGGATCAGTTCGAGTTGGCGGATGAGGTAGGGCTCGCACTGCGCCACTTCGTCAGGGGCCGGGTTGCGGTTTTCCGGGGGGCGGCACTTGACGACGTTGCAGATGTAGACCTCTTCGCGAGTCAGGCCGAAGCCTTTGACGATAATGTCGGTCAGCAACTGGCCCGCGCGCCCGACAAAGGGTTTGCCCTGGCGATCTTCCGACTCGCCCGGCGCCTCGCCGACGAAGACCAGGCGCGCCCGCGGATTGCCGGCGCCGAAGACGGTCTGTCTGCGCCCCTGGCACAGCCCACACTTCGTACAGCCCGAGACAAGCTGTTCCAATTCGAGCAACTCCGGGACAGTCTCTTGCGCGTCCATCGCTTCGAGCAGACCCGCCACCTCCGGCGACACGGCCATCGTCCGCTTGCGCGGATGGGTTTCGCGCAGAAGCAGCTCGCGAACATCTTTCAGAATATCGTCGAACGTATCCACAGAATTTCCAAGGTTTGCGCCAATGACACAGAGATACCCTGCATATTATCACACGGCCGGGAAGCGGCTGTATTCCCCGGAAAGGCAGCCGCGAATAGGGACCAATGCCCGGCTTTCATTTCTCTCATACTTCCCATGACTCCCATACCTCTCATTCTTGAATTCATGGGAAGTATGGGAGTCATGGGAAGTATGGGAAGGATGAATGACAGTGCCGGCAGCCTCGGCCCCGCAGCTTCCATTTGCCCTATTCGTGGTTGGTCTTTTTGCCTTTTCGGCTGCCCAGAAACAGCAGGGTCAGCACCAGGAGCAGGGAATCGCCTGCGAGGGTCCGGGCGTTGGAGGGGGACGCGGACGCACAACCGCCTGGGGCGGGGGGTACGTCATCTTCAAAGGCTGCCAGGAAGGCTGCGGAGCGCTCGACCACTTCCGGGTAGAGTTCGCCCGCCTGAATCTCGAGCAGGCTCATGCCCGCGGGATCGGCGATGTGGCGCAGCGGGCGTTCGTATGCGGCGGGGACAAGCCCGCCGTGGTTGCCGCTGACGTTCTCGAGGTAGAAGCGGCCCGTGATGCGCTGCGGCGTGCCGGCGCCGGGGTCGTCGTCGGTGAAATCCCCGGCACACGGCCACCAGCGGTCTTTCTTGAGCAGGCCGTAGGGGCCCACGTCGTCGATCTGCCAATAGTTTGCGCCGAGGATGCCGGCGTCCTGGTAATAGAGGCGGCCGTCGGGGAACATGCGCGCCAATTCGCTGTCGGATTGCTCCGCGCCGGCTGCGATATCGCCGGGAATGGCCGTGAGTTCGTAGGTGAACAGGGCCATGCCGTGCACGAGACCCGCAGGACTCGAGGCGGACACGTTGCGGCCGTCCGGCAGGTCGATGCGGCCTTCGGGCACGTACGGCACGAGGCCGGGCAGGATCTCTTCGGGAACCGGGTACAGCGACTCGCCCCAGCGCTCGAAGTCGTCGGGGTCGAGCGGCGGCACGTGCGGGTCGTCGTGCACGTGCGCGGGCGAGGTCATGTCCTGGAGCATGTGCATCGAGCGGCCCAGCATCTGCGCGGCGCCGATGGGGCCGTTTCGCGGACCGTGGCGCCACAGCAGCCGCGCGCGGCGCCAGTACTCCTCGCTGCGGACGACGGCGTCCATGCGGCGCGCGGGCATGGTGTTGAGGCCTGTCACGGGGTTGTAGAAGTGATTGATGGGGCGCGCGCCGATGTCTTCATCGACCGTGCCCTCGGCGGTGTCGCGGGCATCGCGGGCCGTGTAGAAGGGCGAGTTCAGCACGGCGAATGCGTTGGCCGTGATCGAGCGGCCGGGATTGCCCAGCACGCCGCCGCCGTGGACATCCGTGACGTGTTTGGCGGCGGATTGGCGCCGCGCCTCGAGTTGGTCCCGCGCCCATTCGGCGAGCTCGTCATTCAACCCGAGGGCGAGTTCGCCCAGGCGCGCGGTCGCGGCTTCGTCGGAGGTCGCGTGACGAAGCAGGCGCATTTCGAGGGCGATGTCGGCCTCGGTGCGCCAGCGCGCCTGCGGATCGGCGGCGATGGCTTCAAGGCGTTGCCGCGCTTCGGGCGAATCGAGGAAGCCCAGGGCGTAGGTGGCCTCGCGCCGGGCCTGCGGGTTCGTGCCGTGGGTGGACGCCAGGAGAATCGCTTCTCCCGATGCGTCCCCCAGTCGCGCCAGGGCCGCCGCGGCGTTGACGCGCACCGGCTCGTCGGGGTCTGCGAGGTAGGGGGAGATTCGCGGCAGGTCGGTGTCATCGCCCAAGTTCCCCAGCGCCGCGAGGATTGCCTTTCGCTTGCGTGCGTCGGATGCGGTAGCCAATTGCTCGCGAACGGCGTCCGCGGCCGTGCCGCTTCCGAACGCGCCCAGCGAAAGCAGGGCCTGTGACGCGACACGCGCATCCGGATCGTCCAAGACCGTCAGCAGGGCCGCTTCCGCTTCGGCGCTGCCTATGCGCTCGAGGAGCGCGCAGGCCACGAGGCGGTCATTAACTTTATCCGAGCGCAACGCGGCGATAATCCAGGACTCGAGGACGCCAGCGCGGTCGCCCAAGGCTTTGAGTATGGCTTCACGGCGCAGCGGCGGCGCGGAGTGCCACTGGGCCAGCATTTCCCGCGGAGAAGCTTCCTGGACGGGCGGTGCATCGTGCGATAAGGACAGAACCGCGATCAGCGGAAGAAGCGTGGCAATAGTCACGGGGGTACTCCTTGGTCACTTCACCCGAGTGTGCGCGACAAGGATAGCATTTGGAATTGCTGAAGAGCGAACGCCCCCTCACCCCAACCCTCTCCCCCGATGGGGGAGAGGGGGACAGAACACTCGACTGCGGTATGTTTTCCCCCTCTCCCCCATCGGGGGAGAGGGTCGGGGTGAGGGGGCGCTCATCATTCATCATTCAGAATTCATCATTCAAAATTCCCAAAAGAACACCCCCAAGTCCTGCTTCAGCAGGACTTGGGGGTGCCACAAATGCTTTGGACTTGCAGGAGGCTATGCCGCGGGATGGGTCGGGGTCGTCTCCTGGGCGGGCTGCACCGGGGCGGCTTCGGCGACCTTTACGGGGCTGCCGTCGGCGAGGGCGCCCATGCCTTTGACGACGACCGTGTCGCCGTCCTGGACGCCTTCCTTAATCTCGGTGAACCGCTCGCCGGTGGCGCCGGGGGTGATGTTGACGCGGTAGGACTTGCCGTCGCGGACGACCCAGACGTAGTACTGGCCCTCTTCGGAGAGGATGGCCTCAGAAGGCACCGCGAGCGCGCCGGTCACGGGCGGCATGTTGAACACGCCCACGCAGAAGGCGCCCGCCTTGATCTGCAGGTCGGAATTGTCGACTTCAATTTTCACGAGGAAGGTGCGGGTTTGCGGGTCGATGGACTGGTTCACGGCGGTGACGACGCCCTTGCGGGTGACGCCGGTGCTCTCGACGACCACGTCGACGGGCAGCCCGGTCTGCACGAGGTTCGAGAAGCGCTCGGGGACGTTCATCTCGGCCTCGAGCACGGCCAATGCGGTCACCTTCACGACTTCCTGTCCGCGATTCACGAAATCGCCCTGCTTGATGCGCCGGGCGGTGATGACGCCGTCGAAGGGCGCCACAACGGTGGCATCGGCGAGCGCCTGGCGGGCTTGGTCGACCTGGGCGGCGGCGGCATTAACGGCGGCCTCGGCTACGCCGATCTGTTCGGCGGTGGGGCCGGTCCTGGCCACCTGGGCCTGCGCTTCTGCGGCGCGCACGCCTTCCGTGGCGGCCTCGGCGGCCGTGCGCGTGGCGTCCCACTCGGATTCGGAGATGCTCTTGCGTTCGTAAAGGACGCGGGCGCGTTCGCGCTCGGCGGACATGCGCTCGCTTTGGCTGCGGGCCTGCGCGAGCTGCGCTTCGGCCGCGGCGACCTCTTCGGGACGCTGCCAGGCCTTGAGCTCGGCCAGCGCGGCCTCGGCTTGGCGCCGCGCGGCCTCGGCGGCCTGCAAATGCAGTTCGCCGTCGGTACGGCGCGTGTGGAATAGTTCCTGGCCCTTTTTCACACGGTCGCCGACGTCGACCTGCACGGCCTCGAGCGGGCCTTCCACCAGTCCGCGCATGCCGGCCTCTTCCTTGGGCGCGAGCGAGCCTGTGGCGCGGAAGGTGCGCTCGAAATCGCGCAGGGTCACCTTGGTGACCGTTACTTCGCGCGCCTCGAGCGCCGATTCCTTGGTGATGCCCGTGGTTTCCGCGGGCTTCTCGGCTTCGCGGCCGCACGCGCTCAGTCCCGTAATCAAGAGGGCCGCCGCGGCCGTGGCACGGTAGATTCCATTCATCTCGATTCGCATCCGCTTCCGCCTTATTTGTCTTTGTACCTATCGTCGAAAATCACGCCGCGACGCTCGAGCAGGGTGCCTTCGGCCGCGTAGAGTCCCACGAGCGCCTGGATGTAGCTCACCCGCGCCGTGACTTCGTTCACTTGCGTGAAGATAAGGTCGCGCTGGACCTGCAGCACATCGAGGTTGGTCGAGAGACCCACCGAAAAGCGATCCTGCTGGACGCGCATGGCCTCCTCGCTGGCGGCCACGGCTTCCTTCGTGGCGGCGATGCGCTGCCACTGCCGCTCGACCTCGATAGCGGCCTGGTGCACCTGCGTGTCGAGCATCTGCTGAAGGTTCTCGATGGCCGTTTCGGCCTGTTCGCGGCCGAGCTTCGCCCGGGTGTAACGCGCGCGTTCGCCGCGGTTCAGGATGGGCACTTCGAACTGCACGCCGAAACGGTAGTTGTCGTACTCGTCCTCGTCGAGAAACTCGCGGGCGCCGCTCCAGGAATCGCCGAGGCTGCTGCGCCCGTAAGCCGCAAACGCGTCGAGCCGGGGCAGCAGGCCGTTCTTCGTGCGCACGACTTCGAGATCCTGGTTGGCGAGATCGAGGCGTGCCTGCGCAAGCTCGGGCCGGTACAACTCGGCGAGTTGCGCGCTTTGGTCGGGATGCACTTCCACCTCCACCACCTCGGGCGGGTCAACGGTCTTGAAGGAGACGTTGTCCGGGGTCATGACATCGGGGTTGAGCAGGCGCACCATTTCGAGGGTCTGCTGGCGCAGCATGGCCTGTGCATCGACGAGGTCGGCGCGGCGCGTGGCCACTTCGGCCTTGGCCGACATGAGCACCCCGTTGGCGATGCGTCCCACCTCGGCGAGGTCCTCGCTCACCTTGTACTGCTCTTCGGCAATCTGGACGCCGAATTCGCGGATCTTGATGAGCTCCTGGGCGAGCACGGGACTCCAGTACTGGCGATCGACCTGGCTGACGGTGTCGAGCACGTTGCCGCGCAGCACGTGTTGGCTGCGCGCGGCCTGGTTTTTGGCCTGGCGCAGGGCGACGAGGTTCACGCCGGGGCCCGCGCCGCGCAGGAGCGCCTGCGTGACGCCCGCGGACCACGTGCCCTTGTACTCGTCGTCGGTATAGTTGGTGCGGCTCCAGTTGGCGTCGCCCGTCAGGAAGACTTGCGTGCCCGTGGGCAGAAAGTTGGCGATCGTGGTGGTCGCGTTGGCGGTGTCGGTTTTCAGGAAAGGCTCGATCGTTGGCTGCGCGGCCAACGCGGTGAGGCCGCTCAATACGCCGACCAGTGCTTGCTCGGGCGTGGCGTTGGCCATCGAACTGAGGCTCGGAAACGCCGACGTGCTGCCGAAACCGCCGAGCATGATGCCGGTGATGCCGCCTACCTGGCTGATATCCTGCCCGCGCGACACGGTGCCGGTGAGCATGGGATCGAACGCGGAGCGCGCCTCGCGCACAAACGTTGCCGCGATGGGCGGGCCGTATTCGGCCACCTCGAGCGAAAGGTTGTTCGACAAGGCCGTCGCAATCGCGCCGTCGCGTGTCAGGTCGAGCACCTTGGCCTCTTCGGCCGGCAGGGGCAGCTTGACCTCGTCGGCGCGGCCCTCGACGGGCGGCGCGACCTTCTCCATCGCGGCATCGAGCGAGGCCGGCGGCGCCACGGTCTCGGGCGTCCAGCGCGGCGGCGCGGTGGCGCACGACGCGGCCAGCAACGCGAGCGCCGGCGCAAGCGCCCGCAGCCACAGTTCCATCCGATTTAACTTCCGCATGTCACTCCGTTCC